>JBEULO010000043.1:0-2033 GCA_041287225.1 Thermoproteus sp. | reverse complement strand
TGGGCTTCTGTCGCCAAGGAGCTGGAGTGGTTTAAGCCCTTCGAGAAGGTGCTCGACGCGTCGAATCCGCCGTTCTATAAGTGGTTCGTTGGAGGGGAGCTGAATCTGAGCTATCTGGCCATAGATAGACACATAAAGACTTGGCGTAAGAACAAACTGGCTCTCATCTGGGAGGGAGAGCCCCTAGATGAAAGCGGCTATCCAGTGGACAGGAGGAAGTACACCTACTACGACTTATGGCGTGAAGTCAACAGGGTCGCCTATATGCTCAGGAACAACTTCGGCGTGAAGAAGGGCGACCGCGTGACGCTCTACCTCCCCATGATACCCGAGCTGCCTATAGCCATGTACGCCCTCTGGAGGATAGGCGCTGTGACCAATGTAGTGTTCTCCGGCTTCTCCGCCGACGCGTTGGCCGACCGTATAAACGACTCGCAGTCCAAGCTTCTGATAACTGCCGACGGCTTCTGGCGTAGGGGGAAGGTCGTCAGGCTTAAGGAGATAGTAGATAAGGCGCTCGAAAAGGCGCCTTCGGTGGAGAACGTGGTGGTCTATAGGAGACTCGGCCTACAGGACGTGCCTATGACTGAAGGCAGAGATTGGTTCTGGGACAAAGCCCTTGCAGGTGTGCCCCACAACGCCTACGTGGAGCCGGAGCGCCTAGAGAGCACCCACCCGTCCTATATACTCTACACCTCCGGCACAACGGGCAAGCCCAAGGGCATAGTCCACGACACAGGCGGATGGGCCGTACACGTCTACGCCACCATGAAGTGGGTCTTCGACCTGAAGGACGAGGACATATACTGGTGTACGGCCGATATAGGCTGGGTGACCGGGCACAGCTACATAGTGCTGGGCCCCTTGTTGATGGGCGCCACCGAGGTCATGTACGAAGGCGCGCCCGACTTCCCGCAGCCCGACCGCTGGTGGTCCATCATCGAGAGGTACGGCGTGTCCATCCTATATACCTCGCCCACAGCCATAAGGACCTTCATGAGGTTCGGCGAGGAATGGCCGAGAAAACACGACCTCTCTACGCTTAGGATTATCCACTCCGTAGGGGAGCCCATAAACCCCGAGGCTTGGAGGTGGGCCTACGAGAACCTAGGCTATAAGAACGTCGCATTCGGCTCGACTTGGTGGATGACCGAAACGGGCGGTATAGTCATAAGCCACGCGCCGGGGCTGTACCTAGCCCCCATGAAGCCCGGCACCAACGGGCCGCCGCTTCCCGGCTTTGAAGCCGATGTGGTAGACGACAACGGCAAGCCGGCTCCTCCCGGGGTCAAGGGCTACCTAGTAATCAAGAGGCCGTGGCCCGGCATGTTGCAGACCATATGGGGCGACCCCGACCGCTACATAAAGACCTACTGGTCAAGGTTCCCCGGCATGTTCTATGCGGGAGACTACGCCATAAGGGATAAAGACGGCTACATATGGGTCTTGGGCAGGGCGGACGAAGTGATCAAGGTGGCTGGACACCGTCTGGGCACCTACGAGTTGGAGTCCGCGTTGATATCGCATCCCGCAGTGGCGGAGTCCGCAGTGATAGGCGTGCCCGATCCCGTAAAGGGCGAGGTGCCCATAGCCTTCGTGGTGTTGAAACAAGGAGTCCAGGGCACCGACGAGTTGAGGAAGGAATTGAGACAACACATCCGCAATACCGTAGGCCCTATCGCGGAGCCCGCGCAGATATTCTTCGTCACGAAGTTGCCCAAGACGCGTTCTGGCAAGATAATGCGCCGCCTGTTGAAGAACGTAGCGACCGGCACGCCGCTGGGCGACACGACTACTCTAGAGGACGAGACCTCTGTGGAGGAGGCGAAGAAGGCTTACGAAGAACTAAAAAGAGAAATTTCTCAATAGTATTAAATTTTTGTAAAGAATAGATATTTTTACATTATTAAAGAGCTTCTCTTCAGTATCAATATTTAAAAATATGGTGTATCTTAATTAACATGGCCAATGGAAGTACGGCAAATCCGGCGCCTCTCGGCCTCTCCGGCTTCGCGTTGACGACGTTGGTGTTG
>JBEULO010000042.1:0-5274 GCA_041287225.1 Thermoproteus sp. | reverse complement strand
AGAGATGTAGAAAGACGAATATCAAACTTAGGTAGAAGCCCAGGTCGTGGAGCAACAACAATATTCTATATTGGCCTATAGTCAAACTTAAGGCGTCGCTATATGCCAAGAGCACTCCGCTTATTGAGAGCAATACAAGCCCTAAGACCAGAATAATGACCATATAGGCTACCAAGACGTTATGGCGCTCTAATTCGCTCGCCACATCGTCAGGCAAGGGCTCGCCTGTAGTATAATGTCTGAGGAGAGCAGAGGCTTCTCTTATCTGTTTGCCTAACGGTTTCTTGAGGGCGTCGAACGCCCTTATACGCCTAAACGCCAATAGGTATATCGCATAGACTATCAAGAAGAGGCCGTAGATCACGCCTAGAAATCTATGACTCGTACGTGCCAGCTCCTCGCCTATAGAGACCGGGTTAGAGACGCCCATGGCGGCGGCCAGCGGGACGCCCACAGCATAAGAAAGCCAACTCATTAACTCGGGAAATAACAACAGAGATCCTGTTATTGCCATCAATGTAAAGAGAACTAAATTTAAAGCATGTGAAATTTTATAACCAATAGATGCGATTTCAATCTCGTTTTCAGACTTTGAACTATACATGTTATAAATAAGGAGTAGTGGTTTAAAAATTTAACGGGCCTTGACCTCCTTAGCTCTTGCTCTGCGCCAAGCCGCTAAGCCTAATACAGTGAGCGCCACGGCGCCTATGGGCGCTGCGTAGGCGGCTACCTTCTTGAGGTACTCCCTTATGGAGTGGGAGACCACCGTGGCGGACTTGGGGAAGTGGCTCTGTATGGCGAAGCTCCTCTTGTCGGAGGCTACATATATCCAACGCACTTGGCCGCCAACATAGGGATCTAAGTTGAGGCCATAAACTGTCCTGCCTTTTGCCTCTTCTGCTTTTGCCATCTGTATTATATCAGAGGCTTTGCCGAAAGTAAAAACGCCGGTAGGGCAGACCTCGACGCATGCAGGGGCACGTCCATTCTGTATTCTATCCACACAGAAGGTACATTTGTAATACTTCCCGTCGCTACCTCTCTTCGGCACGTCGAAGGGACAAGCATTCTCGCAATAGCCGCAACCGATACATTGTTCTCTGTTTATTACGACCGCCCCCTCGGGGGTCACGTTTATGGCGCCGGCTGGACAGGCCCTGGCGCACGGCGCAGCGACACAGTGGAGACAGTTGTAAGGCAGAGGTGCTATGTTTACTTGCGAGAACACCACCTCGCCGGCCGGCGTCTTCAAACCCTTTCGTACTACTCCCTCGTAGTAGAATACGACCTTCCAGTCTTGGGCCGTGAGGGTCTGGGGCTCCGTGAAGGTGGGACTGAAGGCCGTCTTGGTGGGTTGTAGCCCGTTCCAGTCCTTACAGGCCAGCTGACATGCCCTACAGCCGATACACTTATCTAGATCTACCAGAACCGCGAAGCCTTGCGTGGCCGGAGGGAAGTTTATGGGAGCCATGGCTACGCCGTCTGAGCCTTTCTTATTGCGCCTAGCCAGGCCTTGGATTCTTGTATTGTGGTCACCACGTCCCCAACATCGGGTACTAAGAAGTTGCCTCCGGGGCCTGTGACATAGCCCTCGAAGCTGAAGGCCCATATGACGTTAACTACAGGCACCATCTGGCCGGCCACAGCGACGTAGGCCTCGCCGTCTGTGATGTAGGCCCTCATCTTCAAGCCCCCTCTGGCAGTCCAGAGTTCCACATAGTCGCCGCTATTTATGCCGAGCTGTTGCGCCAAGCTCTTAGGCACATAGACGAACGGATCAGGTACGAGCTCCACTAAGAAGGGCACGTTGCGCGACATAGAGCCGCCGTGCCAGGTCTCTGTCAATCTGTTTGAGGTCATTACGACAATTACAGCGTTTGTTATGCCCCACTGGTTTAACAGCGCCTGGAGCTCTTTGGGCTCCAACGCTACACCCACGGGGTTGTTGTCAACCACGCTGGGCTGGTTCTGGAGCACCATCAAGTTATAGGGGTTAATCCAAGCCATTGTCGGGTACTGTAGAGCCATGGAGACCACGGGCGATTCCACAGGCTCTGTATGTATCGGCCACTGGAAGTTATATCCCTTATACCATCCCCCCATGTCTTGTATAACCTTTAGGGTGGCCGCCTTGAGGTCGCCGAGCTGGCTGTAGTATTGTTGTAGGAGAGATCTCATCTTATCGTAATTAGGCTTGAACTGGACCCAACCGCCGCCGGCGTAGAACGGCCTTTTGAGCGCAGCCTTTATGGACAGAGCGTCTTGGTCCCAATATAAAGTATCATTTGCCCATAGGTATTTCATACCCGTCGAGGCCGCGAATTGGTCAAAGGACATCACGTTTACGCCTTGGTCTGTCTCGACGACGAATTTGCCCGGGAGGACCAGCTGGCCAGTTCTTATGAACTCTATTATATCGAGCCCGCCGAACAAATCGGCCACCCCGCTAAGCCTCCTCTTGAAGCTCCTGGGGGCCCAGAAGTTATGACCTGGCACGAAGGCTGGCCTGTATTCGCCTGTATACTCGTCGAGGATCTCCCCGGTCTCCCCAGTTACAGTCCATTGTTTGCCCGCGGCGGTAATTACGTCGGGCTTGCCCAACACGGCGACGAGAGAGTCGTAGTTGTACATGAAACGGACATTCATAGGCCACGACCAGCCCCAGTTCTTATACACGCCGAATTGAGAACTGAACGTGCCGTCTATCTCCCCCGGCCGTCTCAACTTGTTGCTTCTCCTCATAGTGGTGAACTCGTCCCTTATGGGGTCGTAGATGCCTTGGTATAGCAACACTGCGTAGTTTATCTCCTTGTTGATTATACGCGGATTAACCTGCGCCTCTAAGTCGCCTATGGGCTCGGCCTGTCCTACCCCGCCGGAATAGTCCCAAGAACGGTCTGGCTTTAACGGCCTCTCGTAGACGAACACTACCTGGCCCCTCTTTCTGAACTTCACCTTTTCGCTCGACACGCCGGCAACTTCGCTGGGTAACAACACAGCGCCTGCCCTCCTCAAGTACTGATAGAGTTGCGCTATTATCCAGTAGTCGGGTCTCGACATGCCTACAGGTGCCACTGCCCTCCAGGTCCATTGTATGACCCTGGGACTGCTGGTCCTTGTTCCTTCCTTCTCGGCGAAAGAGGCGCTGGGGAGCACAACGTCGGCGAACCAAGCCGTCTCCGTCTCGAAGATTTCCGTGACGACCAAGAGGTCCAAGCTGGCCAGCCCAGCCATTATGATTTTAGCGTTGGGGTTAGTCACAGCCGGATTCTCGCCGAAGATAAACGCAGCCTTTATGTCTCCAGCCAATGCCCTCCTCGGGAATGTGATCTCGGAGGCGCCAGTGCCAAACGGTATGTCGCACACCACCGTCCCGTTCTGTGGATCGTCTTCTGGGACGGTGCCACAGAAGACGCCCCAAGTCAGCTCTAAGCGGCGCCAGCCGTAGAAATCATAGACCCTCAGGACTTTGGCCAAATCAGCTTGGCCCTTAGAGGGAGCAGTAGTGGAGAAATTCTTCAAGGCCCATTGCGGTACTTCCCAACTCCAAGCATCAGGCATCCCTTGTAGCTTCCAGTCTTGGTACAACCTCACATCGAAGGCAGTAGAAGGCGGCGTGTGGTAGCCGGGCAACACGCCAAGGCCCCCCTGTACGTCTGTGGCTCCTTGCACATTGCTATGGCCTCTGAAGGGATGCGTCCCGCCTCCCGGATAACCCACGTTGCCCAATAGGAGCTGAGCTATGGCGGCAGCCCTAATTATATTTATCGTTGCATTTGTATGTTGCGTGAAGCCCATGGCCCACTGGATCACTCCGTGTTTCTTATGCCCTGTTACAACTCCGCTATTTTCCACGTAGAGTTGTGCGGCTGTCCTCAAGAGGTCTTTGGGCGCCCCTGATATGTTAGAAACTGTGTCCAGGTCGTATTCTCGCACCAACGCCTTTAGGTCCTGTAGGTCGTCTTGTGTTATATTCCAACGGGACATGAGCCTCTGAAACTCTGGCAGTTGGTCTATGGGCGGATTCCTCTCGAAGAAGGCATAGTGTAGGAAGTAGAGTAATATAGCCGCGTCTGTGCCTGGCCTGAAGGGCACCCATAAATCGCTGGCCGCTGCAGTTCTGCTGTAACGCGGGTCGAACGTGATGAGCGTAGTGCCCCGCTCCTGTTTGCCTTTAAGGAAGTAATAGAAAGACAATGGGTGTGCCTCTGCGGGACTTGAGAAGAACAACACCACATCGGCCAGCGCCACGTCCTCTATCGAGGCAGTTTCGGCGCCCCAGCCGTAGGTCACTGCTAATGATGTGACCGTCGACGAGTGGCACTTACGGTACTGCGAGTCCATGTTAGAGGTGCCTAAAAACGCCGCGAGCTTTCTGGAGAGGTACGCCTCCTCGTTTGTGAGTATCGAAGAGCCTATAATCATGAGGGGGTTGCTGGCTCCCACGTAGTAGTAGCCGTCTTTCTGTTTCGGCGCGCCGGTCCGGTTACGCCATGTGTTTAATATGTCAGCGACCTTAGTTGCTATGTATTTGAGGGCATCTTCCCACGATACTCTCTTCCACTGGGGCGGGTACTTCTTGACTACGGCCACTAGGTCGTCCCAAGTCTTGGCGGCTAGTATCTCCTCCACTGGAGGCTTTGGCCCCGTCCTTATCATGGGGTACATCAGACGCCGCTGGTTGTTGACGAGCTGGAAGGCCGCCTTGCCCTTAGGGCATAAGGCGCCCCAGTTTATATAGGAGTCGGGGGATCCGGCAGACCAAAGCACTGTTTGACCGTCTGTATACATATCTATAGAACATCCCATAGAGCAGTAGGGACAAATAACAGGCGTAACTCTAGCCTGTTGCAAGCCCGTCTTGCCTCCTATCTCGCCGAGAGTCCAGCTGGTCTTACCCGCTACGAAGGGCAACTGGACTTGAGCCGAGGAGGGTAGCCCTAACGCCACTGCCGTAAGGGCGGAGACCTTTAAGAGCGTCCTCCTGGTGGTAGTTACGGTCATAAGCTCGTCGAGCCCCAATTCTTATCACGTTTACCTAACAGCTTCTTGGCGGTCATACACGTATAATCCTCTTCACCCACTATGAGGCTATAGAGGCCGCCGTAGCTCTCACCCATGAGTCTCAACTCCTTCTCGAAGACTTCTAGGAACTCTTCGTGGCGCTTCTTGGCGCTCTCATAAACTGCTTGAAAGTCTATTGCCATTAACAATCATAGAAAGAAATAAAATTCAAGCTTTATTCTAAGCTTTCCCGAATAAAGTTTTTAA
>JBEULO010000041.1:4888-5319 GCA_041287225.1 Thermoproteus sp. | reverse complement strand
GAAGCCTCTGAGGAGTTCTGGCGGGAGGGGACCCAATTGATAGAGAGAGGCGACCTCCGGCAGGAGAGCGAGAAGATTTGGAACTCAGTGGTTCAAGCGGTGAAGGCTTATGCCGAATCTCGAGGCCTTCCTCACGATAGCCATCAGCTCATCTGGGCCGCGGTGAGGCGTCTGTCTAAGGAGGCGCCGAGGGCCGTGCTTTTATTCGCGGCGGTGGAGCAACTCCACGTGAATTTCTACGAGGGCCATCTCGAGCGCGAGGACGTAGACGAGTTGGTGAAGGCTGCCGCCGAGCTTAGAAATCTAGTTCTCGGTAGGGTGAGGACGTGAAGTCTTGGGCGTAATAGTTATATAGGGGGTGTTTAGAGGGTTGCATGTCCTCTGAGGAGGGGTACGCGTTGTCGGGGTGGAGCGAGGGGTTTCTACGCTAG
>JBEULO010000041.1:0-4759 GCA_041287225.1 Thermoproteus sp. | reverse complement strand
CCGCCGCGATGGGCTACCTCACAATTGACGAGATACGAGAGACGGGGAGCTTGGGCAGTCGCCTACAGAACCACCCTGAGGTGGACACTCCGTTCGTCGATGTGCCCAACTCGGGCTCGTTGGGACAGGGGATCAGCCTCGCCGTGGGCATAGCGCTTGGCCTCAGGCTGAGGGGGCAGTCCGGAAAGGTGTATTTAGTGGTAGGCGACGGGGAGCTGGATGAGGGGCAGAGCTGGGAATCTTTCGCCGTGGCCGCCCACTACGGCTTGAACAATTTAATCACCATAGTCGACTACAACGACGTGCAGTTAGACGGCCACAGCGAGGAGGTGCTCAGAAAGGGAGACCTAGCCGGCAGGTTCAAGGCGTTGGGCTTCGAGGTCTTGCAAGCCGACGGCCACAACGTGGAGGAGATAGTGGCTATGTTAGAGAGGGCCGAGAAGAGCCAAAGGCCCGTCGCGATAATAGCGAAGACCGTCAGAGGTAGAGGCGTGGCCGTTATAGAGGATACGGCCAAACAGCGCCTCTCCCGAGATGAGGCGTTGAGGTACGCGGCCGACTCATGTTAGACCTCCAGGGCCTTACGCCCAGAGAGGCGTTGGGCAGAGCGCTCGCAGATCTAGGCGATATGAGAGGCGACGTGGTGGTCTTGGTGGCCGATACGGGCGAGACCACTAGGGCCAAGCTATTCGCCGAGAGGCATCCGGAGAGGTTCTTCAATGTCGGCATAGCGGAGCAATCAATGGTGGGCATAGCCGCCGGCCTGGCCCTCGCGGGCTTTATGCCGTATGCGCTCACCTTTGCGGCCTTTATGGCCAGGGCGTGGGAGCAGGCCAGAAACTCCGTGGACAGAATGGCCCTGCCGGTGAGACTGGTGGGCACCCACGCGGGCTTCGCAGACGCCTACGACGGCCCTTCACATCAAGCGCTGGAGGACCTAGCACTATTTCGAGTGCTCCCCAACTTCACGGTGTTGGCGCCGGCCGACTCCTGCGAGACATATAGGGCCGTTACGGCCTCGGCCGCGGTCAAGGGCCCCGTATACATCAGAGTCGGCAGGGACTTCCACATACCCACAACTTGCGAGCTGTACGATAGGCTGGAGGTGGGAAAGGCATATGTGGTCATGGACGGCGGGGACGTGGCCATATTCACTACAGGCGTCGTGCTGCCCTTCGCCGTCGAGGCCGCCCAGATATTAAGGGACCGGGGCATCTCCGCATCGGTGGTGCACTTCCCTACGGTGAAGCCTCTGGACTATCAGACCGTCGAGAAATATGCGCAGAAGACCGGCGCCGTCCTCACTGTGGAGGAGCACATGGCCCATGGGGGCTTCGGCTCTGCTGTCGCCGAATATCTAGTCCAGACCAAGCCGGTGAAAATGGCGATAATGGGCCTTAAGGGCTACGGCAGAACGGCCAAGAGCCCGGCCGAGCTCTATCAGTACTTCGGCCTCACGCCGGAGAATATAGCCGCGAGGGCCGAGGAGTTGATCGCATTGAGATGAAGGAGTTCTGGTATAGACACAGCAGAGGCGTCACTAGGGCCCTAATAGGCGTCGATTTGGACTTAAAACAGATAGTGGGCGACAAGGCGCTATACCTAATCGACGCGAGCGTCGGCGTTAAGGCTGAGGGGGCGCTTGAACTGAAGGGGGGCGAGGAGGTCAAAGATTTATCTGTGTTGACTAGGGTCTACGATTTCCTCGCGTCTAACGGCGCCGACAGATCCACGCGTTTAGTGGCCGTAGGAGGCGGGGCGTTGTTGGACCTCGCGACGTTCGCGGCCGGCACGTACATGAGGGGGATCGGGCTCGTCTTGGTCCCCACGACGCTGTTGGCCATGATAGACGCCGCGATAGGCGGCAAGGGCGCGGTGGACTGGGGCCCCGTGAAGAATCTGATAGGCGTCTTCTACCAGCCGGACTTGATCATATCCGATTTGAAGTTCCTAGAGGGGCTCCCCGAAAGGACCTACAGAGCCGCCTTCGCCGAGGCCGTAAAATACGGGGTGGTCCTCGACGAGGATTTCTTCAATTGGCTTCGAGAGAACTCAGAGAGACTTAAAAAGAGGGACTTAGAGGCGTTGGAGGAGGCGGTATATAGGAGCGGCAAGATAAAGGCCTCGGTGGTGGAGCTGGACGAGTTCGAGCTCAGGGGGATAAGGCAAGTGTTGAATTTCGGCCATACTGTGGGCCATGCCGTAGAGCGGCTTCTCGATATACCTCACGGCGAGGCCGTGGCGGTGGGCATGGCGGTCGAGGGCGCCATGGCCGTCAAGATGGGCTACATGAAGGAGTCGCAACTAAACGAGGTATTGGGCTTATTGCAACAGTTCGGCCTGCCCACTAGCGCCTGCCTCAACGCCGATCTGATGGAGAAGGCCGAACGGCTGGTGCTCCACGATAAAAAACGGAGGGGCGACGTGTTGTTCATGCCCATGCCCGTAGGCCTGGGGAGGTGGGTCCTAGAGAGGGTGCCCGTAGATGCCGTGAGGGGCGCGCTCCGCCAATTAAGATGTTCTGCATAAGCCCCGCGCCGATAGTCGGGACCTTCAAGGCGCCGCCGTCCAAGCCGTTATCTCAACGTTACATCTTCGCCGCAGCTATCGCCGAAGGATCCAGTACGATAGGTCCGTTGGAGCTAAGCGACGACGTGGCGGCTACGCTACGGGCGGCGTTGCCGTTATCGCGTATAGAGCTTGAGGGGGACTCCGCCAAGATAGCCAAGAGGGGCCCGGACAGGACTAGGGCCTTTAACGTGGGGGACTCCGGCTTCACTCTGCGCGTCTCCACGGCCCTATACGCGGGGATCGAGGGCACCACTGTGATATATACTTCAGAACAGCTGAGCAAGAGGCCCCTAGAGGACCTCGTGGAGGCTCTACGCGCCTATGCGGACATCTCGTGGAGCCCCGGCGTGATCCGCATGGAGAGCCTAGGCGCGAGACACGTCGATGTTTCTATACGCGGGGACGTAACTTCGCAGTACATAAGCGGCCTTATGTACCTATCTGCGGCCGTAGAGGATGGCGGCCGTATAAAAATCCTCGGTGGAACTAAATCGTGGCAGTACGTCGTGGCCACTGCAGAAGTGATAAAAAAATTCGGCGGGCGCGTAGAGATAGAAGACAACAATATATATGTTGAGGGCCCGTTGAGGTCGCCAGGGCGCATCGAAGTCCCGGGCGATTACGCCCTGTCGTCCTTCTTAATGGTGGGAGCCGCGATAACCGGCGGGCGCGTAGAGATTATAGGCCTCGGCGGGGAGGTAGACAGAGCCGTGCTGGACATATTGAGGGAGGCGGGGGTCTCCGTGAAGGAACATGAGGATAGGGTGATCGTAGAGGGAGCCGCGTCGAGGTCGTTTGAGGTAGACCTCTCGAACGCTCCGGATCTAGCCCCGCCGGCCGCGTTGCTCGCATCGTTCATACCGGGCAGGAGCAAGTTGAAAGGCGTGGAGCACTTGGCCTATAAGGAGTCCAACAGAATAGAGACCATAAGCGACGTGGCGTCTAGACTGGGGGCGCACGTCGACTATAAGGACGGCGTTCTGGCCATAGAGGGCCCGCCTAGAGCCAAGAACGTCGAGTTTAAATGCCACAGGGACCACAGGATCTGCTTGATGGCCCTCACGGCCGCCAGATCTATAGGCGGTTGTGTCGACGACGTGTCGCCTCTGTCGAAGACCTGGCCTTCGGCCCTATTGTACTTCTCGGCCCGTTAACTTAAAAAGCGCGCCTTCCGCATAGGGAAATGGAGATAACAGAGGCCCTGGCCGAGATAAACAAGGCGAGGCCCAGCCACAGGCTCGATATAGGCGAGCCCGATGTGGAGCCGCCTGAGGAGCTCCTAGAGGCTCTGCGCTCCGTGCGGGAGGCGCCCTACGGGCCCTCCGAAGGCCTGCCGGAGTTGAGAGAGGCCGTGGCGGACCTCTTCAAGGTGGACAAAGAGGAGGTGGTGATCGTAGCCGGCGGGCGCCACGGCATATCGGCGCTCATGTGGGCCTTCAGGAAGAGACGTATAATAACCACGAGGCCCTATTATCCCGGCTATATGGAGATAGCAGAGGCCCTCGACGTGAGGCTAAATTTCGTCGAGTCGTACGAAAACGATAGCTGGGTCCCCGCCTTCTCCCAGAAGGGGGTATATCTGGTGAACTACCCCAACAATCCCACCGGCGCTGTCCTGCCTAGAAACAAGGTTAAAGAACTAGTGGAGTCCGCCGAGTTTGTAATAAGCGATGAGGTGTATAGGGACATAGTCTTCGCCGAGTTCACATCGCCACTAGAGCTCTCCCAAAACGTGGCTGTAGTTTACAGTTTCAGCAAGGTGCTGTCTGTGCCCGGCTTCAGGCTAGGCGCGGTTATAGCGCCTAGGGATGTTGCTAGGTTGGTCGTCAAATACAACAGGGCCACGATAAACTCGGCGCCTTCTCTATTGCAAAAAGCAGTGGCGCCCATCGTCGGCGAGATCCCCAAGTTGTCTAGACGCCTCTCTGAGATCTACAGGGAGAGAGTCGAGCTCGCGAGAAGGACTTTGAGGCTTAAATACGTCGAGCCTCGAGGCGCATTTTACCTATTCCCCAAGGTAGGCTGTAGCGGCGCCGACTTCATGAGAGGCGCGTTGTCTAGAGGCGTGTCCGTATTGCCTGGAGAGGCCTTCGGCTCTCCGAACCATATAAGGATCGCGCTCGTGTTGCCTAAAGAAAAACTCGAAGGAGCCCTTTCGGTACTGAACGGCATATGCCCATAAGGCCTA
>JBEULO010000040.1:0-5325 GCA_041287225.1 Thermoproteus sp. | reverse complement strand
TGGCGTCCCTATACAACATCTCGACCTTGGAGTCCGTGGAGTAGCCGAACCCGCCCATGACCTGCATGGCGGTCCTAGTGGCCTCCACGGCCAGGCGCGACGCGAGGACTTTAGCGAGCTGGGCGTACATGGGGAAGCCGGGGTCCTTCACGTCTCTGAAGAGTGCCGCCGTGTACACCACTTGCCTCACGGCCTCCATCTGGGCGTAGATATTGGCGAGGTAGTGTTGCACGATCTGGAACTCCGCCAGAGGCCTCCCGAAGGCGGTCCTCTTTTTCGTGTAGGCGTAGGCCTCGGCGAAGGCCGCCTCGGCTATGCCGAGCCCTATGGCGCCGACGCAAGTCCTCCCGTTGTTTAAATCGTCCAGGACCACTTGGAACCCCTCGTTGAGCCTCCCGACCAGCGCCTCCTCGCCGACCTTACAGCCGTCGAGTTTGACCTCGGCCGTGCCGGTCCCGTGGACCCCCATCACTCTGACCGGCGAGACCTCTACGCATTTGCCCCGCTCCACGAGGAAGAGACTGATAGATTTATGCCTCGACTCCGGCGGTCCGGTCCTGGCCGCCACCAAATAGGCGTCTGCGTAGAGGCCCGACGTGATCCAAAGCTTCGTCCCGCTTATGGCCCACTCCCCGCCCGTCCTCTCGGCCCTCGTCTGTATCGCCGCCGCGTCGCTGCCGCAACAAGGCTCCGACAGGGCGAACGCCACTATCTTCCTGCCTTTAGCTACGTCTTCGAGCCACCTCTCCCTGACCGCCTCCGTCGCGTAGTGGTATAAATTATAGGCTATCATGGAGCCCTGCACCTCTGCTATTGTGGCCAGGGCGGGGCTGGCCTTGGCCACCTCCTCTACCGCCACTACGAGGCTTCTGAAGTCGAGCCCGGCGCCGCCGTATTCTTGAGGTATGTGGGGAGCCAACAGACCGAGTTCGCCCATCTCCCTCAAGAGGTCGCGGGGGTAGTTGCCCTCGTCTATCCACCTCGCCGCAGGCGCCACTCTCCTCTCTACAAACTCCCTCGCGGCCTTCCTCACAAGGCCGTGCTCCTCAGAGAGCTGGGGATAGCTAAACATAGTCCTTGCCGATGACGTTCCTGGCGATTATGAGCCTCATTATGTTCTCGGCCCCCTCGGCGCCCACGTAGTAGGACAACGCGCCTAGAAGCGCCCTCGCCACGTTGGTCTCCTTGAAGTAGGAGGCGCCGCCGAACCACTTCATGACCTCCAAGCCCGTCTCCACGGCGAGGCTCACGGCGAGGTATTTTGCGGTGGCGCCAGCGGTGGCCACGTCCTTCAATGTGAAGGCCACGTCGCCCTTGTAGTAGCGATCGGCTATCCAGGCGGCCTTGTAGACCGCCAGCCTCGCCGCCTCCATGCGGGCGTAGAGCTCCGCGAACTTGAAGGACACGGCTTGATAGGACGCTATGGGCTTGCCGAAGACGTTCCTCTGCCTCATCCACTCAAGGCCTCGATCTAAAAGCCAGCGGGCTGCGCCTATGGACGCCGCGCCGATTACGGTCCTGGCCAGGTCGAAGCCCTCCATGGCTATTTTAAACCCAGAGTTCAACTCCCCCAACATGAAGGAGTCCTCCACGGGGAGCCCCTCTAGCTTCAAATAGCCGGTCGGCAGCCCGTGCCTCCCTATCTCATCCCAGTCCTTATGTTCGAAGCCCTCGACGCGGGCCCCCCTCCTTTTGAGTAAAGCCAAGAAGGTAGTTATGCCTCTATGTTTGTCTTCAAGCCTGCCCGTCCTAGTTATCGCCACGACGCCCCCGCCGTAGGGCAGGTTCAGTACGGTAGTGACGCCAGTGACCATGTTCTTCTCGCCGTAGAGCCTCCAGAGGGGCCCCTCTCTGACGGCCTTCGTCTGAAACGACGCCACGTCGCTACCGCCTTGGGGCTCCGTGGAGCCTATACCTATAAAGGCCTCGCCTCTTGCCACTCTGGGGAGCACCTCCTCTTTGGCCTCCTCCCGCCCGTACTTCTGGACCACGAAGGGCCACGCCGTTTCCAGCAGGACGTATACTGGAGTGGCCAGAGAGGGGTCGGCGTAGGCGAGCTCCTCTACGGCTAGAGCCGCCTGTAGGAACGTCCCGTCCTGCCCTCCGTATTTAGAGCTGAGGGGGATCCCCAAAAGCCCCGCCTCGCCGAGCTTGGCGGCGACCTCCTCGATGGGCCACTTCCTCTCGTCTATTTCGACCCACCTAGGCGCTATGTTCTTCTCGGCGAAGGACCTCACGGCGTCTAAAAACAACTTGTCCTCTTGGGAGAGCCCGAAGTCCATATGGGTCTGTAGGGAGAGCTATATAATTATTTGTCCTCTATATAGTAGAACCTATACCAACGGCCCGGCGGCCTTTTCATCTCCACGATCCTCCACTCCACGAGGTCCCCTATCCCCACCTTCGAGGCGGCGGGTCCGGGCACTCTGAAGGGCCCGAACTGGACGACGGCGACGTAGTAGGGCGGCTCGTAGAGCCCGTTGGAGACGTAGACCTCGCTGTAGGTCAGCACCACGCCCCTCTTGGGCACGTCGACAATTTGCGCCTCGCCGCGACATCTAGGACACATGGGGGTCGGAGGGAAGTAGTGGGAGTTACATCTGGGGCAGTAGGAGCCGACGAGCCTCCCCTCGGCCAACGCCTTAAACAAGAGGCCGGTCATACCGCCAATATGTGCACCACCGCCGCCGAGTTGACGCCCCCCTCGTTGACGGCCATGCCCACCTCTGCGTTTGTGTTCCTGGGGCCCGCCCTGCCGGTGAGTTGTAGGTAGAGCTCGTATATCTGCGCCAACCCCGTGGCGCCTATGGGGTGTCCCCTCGCCTTCAAGCCGCCCGAAGGGTTCACCGGCACCTTGCCGCCGATGTAGGTCTGCCCCTCTCTGGCCAGGAGGTAGCCCTTGCCCCTCTCGGCGAAGCCCAACGCCTCGTACATCAACACCTCGTTTATAGTAAAGGCGTCGTGTACCTCGGCCACCTGTACGGCTCTGGGCTCCAAGCCGGCCTGTCTGTAGGCCCTCCTCGCCGCCTCCCAAACGGCGAGAGGCCAAGTCATGTCCTCCCTCTGTGAGGCGCTGAGGGTGTCGGTCGCCACGGCGGAGGCCAGTATTTTAATGGGGGTGTCCGTCATCTTCCTGGCCGCCTTCTCGGAGGCCACGACGGCCACCGCGGCCCCGTCGCTTATGGGGGCGGAGTCCAAAAGCTTTATGGGAGTCGCCACGGGCTTGCTCTTAAGGCACTCCTCTATTGTGATGGCGCGGCGGAAGTGGGCCTTGGGGTTGTCCAGGGCGTGTTTGTGGTTCTTGACGGCCACGGCGCAGAGGTCCTCCTCCTTGGCTCCGTATTGGTGCATATACCTCCTGGCTATTAGGGCGTAGTGGGCAGGTATGGTAATCCCGCTGAGCTGGTCCACCACATCGCTGGCGGCCATCAGGGCGTCTGTCACCTCTTCCGTCGATTTCGCCGTCATCTTCTCGACGCCTACTGCCAGAGCCACGTCGACTAGGCCCGACTTGACGGCCATAACCGCCGTGTGGAGCGCCAGAGCCCCCGCGGCGGCGCAGGCCTCTACCCTATAGGCCTCCTTGGGGAGGAGGCCCAGGGCCTCGGCGGCCAGAGTGCCGTACATTATCTGGTGCTCGTAGGTCTCGGACTGGACTCCCACGTAGACGGCCTCTACGAGGTCGGGGTCCACCGCCTCTAAGACCTCCCTAAAGGCCTCTATTATCAACTCCCGCGAGGTCTCTTCCCTCTTGCCTATTTTAGACATGCCGGCGGCTACTAGATATGCGAGGACCATGGCCTACCTCCCGTCTATACATTTATCGACTTCTTCCACCAATATCGAGACGGGCTTTTGGAACTCCGCCGGGTCCACTCTGGCGAGGCCTATCCTCAAGGCGCCGTCCACCCCGAAGTATCTGCCGGGCACAGTCGCGACGCCCCTCTCGGCGAGCCTCTCGGCGAGAGCCGCGCCGCCGCAAGGGACCTCCAGGAAGGCGATAGGCATGTGTTCCCTATATCTCACCTCAACGCCTCTCAACGCGTCCCTAAGGGCCCTCCAGTTTTTAGATATTAAGGAGATATTCCTCGACTTGACCTCAGCCCTCTTTGTGAGGAAGCCGTACCCCACTTGTGCCTCTAGGGGCGAAGGCCCCGGGTTGAATAGGTCTTTGGCGTCCTTCATGGCCTTCACGACTCCGTCCTCGCCGAAGCTCCAGCCGACCTTTACAGAACTCGTATAGAACTTACTCGTGCTGAAGTTGAAGACGGCCCCCTCCGACGGCAGTCCCCTCACGTCGTCGACAAAGTCCACAAATATGGCGTCGACTACCAGAAAGGCCCCCCTACGCCTCGCCTCGTCTGCCAGCTCGGCTACAGCCTTTGCGTCTAGATAGCGGCCTGTCGGGTTGTTGGGATTTGAGAAGAACAAAACCGCGCCCCTCTCGACTAGCTGGAAGGGGTCGCCTCTCGCTACGACCTTCCTATAGCCCAGCTCGTCCGGGAGGACGTATATGGGCTCGTACTCCGGCAGGAAGACGAAGACCCTATCGGCCTTCTTGCGGAGAGCCCAGAGGGCCAAGAAGTTCCCCTCCTGCGCCCCGGAGGTCAAGACCACAGAGCGCCTATCCACGCCGTAGGCCTCCGAGACCGCCTCGGCCAGATCTACGCCGGGCTCTGCTATATATTCTTTATAGTTCAATGGAGATACGCCGCTGTTGGCTAAATCCCAAAGCCCCTGCTTCTCTCTAAGCCACTTGAAGGTGGCCACCACGACCATACCGCATTTATAGGTAATAAGAAATATTAGGGAGGTATGTAGCCTACAGTATGCCCCGTAGGGCCCTACCCCTAAGGGTGTCCGACGTAATGATCAAGGAGGTCGTAACCGCCGGGAAGAACGCGCCGCTTAAAGACGTCGCAAATACCATGTACGAAAAGAAGGTAGGAAGCGTGGTGGTGGTAGACGAGGCCGGCAGGCCTGCGGGCATAGTGACAGAGAGGGACGTGGTATACGCCTGCGCCAAGGGGCTTTCGGCCGACACGCCGGCCTGGATGATAATGACCGAGAACCCCATCACGATAGGGGAAGACGCGGAGCTCGTAGAGGCAATAGAAAAGATGCGGAGCCTAAACGTCCGGCACCTCCCAGTGGTAAATAAGGACGGGAGGCTCGTGGGCATTATAAGCGTAAGGGACGTCTTGGACCTAGCCACATTCCTCTTGAAGATAAGAGAGTAAAAAAGTCGGGGTTTACGAGGAGCTGAACAGCGGCTGTCCCTGCGGATATACTGTTATCTGTTCGGTGGTGCCGTTGTAGAAGCCG
>JBEULO010000004.1:6411-8918 GCA_041287225.1 Thermoproteus sp. | reverse complement strand
CCCGTAGGCCTCTATCTGTCTCAACTTGCCGCCTCTGGCGGTCTCCGGCACATATACCTCAACCTCCATCCCTGCAAGTGCGCCATACGCCGCAATAGAGGCCCCGGCGTTGCCCGAAGAGTCCTCCGATATCCTCTTCACCCCCCTGGCGACTAGAGCCGAAATCAACACGGCAGAGCCCCTATCCTTGAAGCTACCTGTGGGGTTTAGGTATTCCAGTTTGAACTTCACACCTTCGATCTCGACGAGGGGGGTATTGCCCTCGCCGAGAGTAACCCACTTGGAGATATAGGGGAAGTTCTCCTTGACTTTTTCCCTATATGGGAAGTCAACCTCGACGGTAAAGGGGCCGCCGCATCGAGGACACCTCAACTCGTCGCCCCTCCGCTCGAAGCCGCAACGGGCGCAGACAACCCTCATTGCCCCATGATCACTACGACCACCCTGCGGATTCTAGGCCCGTCGAACTCCGCCAGAAATAGCTCCTGCCAGGTGCCCCTCACCAATCTGCCCCCCTTTACCGGAAAGAGGTAGAACTGTTTGAACAGGGCGCTCAAGAGGTGGGCGTCGGCGTTGTTGTCTATGACGTTATGTTCGTAGTTGCCGGAGGCGGGGACCAGCCGCTCGAAGAGGGCCATGTAGTCCTTACGTATATGGGGCTCGTCCTCGTTCGCGAAGAGGGCGGCGGTCGCATGGGTCAGAAAGACGAGCGCCATGCCCTCCGAGACGCCGGACTCGGCGACGGCGGACTCCACTTGTTCTGTTATGTTGACTAAGGACCGACCTGTGGGGGTCTTCACTTGGAGCTCTTTTGTGTAGACCTTCACGTAGGAGTAAAGGTCCGTATTAAATAGTATATACCTCGAAGGGAGGCTCTACGAGCTTTTCGTATTCCTCTCTAGTTAATATCACGAAGTCCTTCTCCAACTCGCCCCTCTTTAGGACTTCGCGCCTCTCGTCGTCGGTAAGGGCCCACCCGCCTAAAGTCAAGGCGCCGACTATATAGGGGTACCGCCTAGGCCCCTTGGCCTTGGAGTACACTCTAAATCTAATTTTTATGAGCCTCATGTATATTTAGACGCCGATATTTAAAGGGAGAAGAGATATTACTCGACGCATCTGGTGCAGTAGGTGTCGACCAGATTGAAATATCGAGATCTGCTGGCCCTGGCCCTCGCCGGCATCCTCCCCGTGGGGGCCCCGATAGGCGTGGCCCCCCTTATAAGATACGCCGGCGCCTCGGCCATATGGGCCGTCCTACTCGGCTACGCCATGGTGGTCCTATCGGCAGTGCCGGTCCTCGAGTACAGCAGACTGGCCCGTTTTTCTGGCGGATATTACGGGCTCGCCGAGCTGGGCCTCGGCCTCGCCGCCGGGAAGTACACAGCCCTGATGAATTACATCTACTATCTGGCCTGGCAGGCCCAAAACGCCCTGCAGGCCGGCTGGGTGGTCTACAGCATGACGAACGACATACGGGCGTGGCTCGTAGCGGCCATCGGGGTCTTGTTGTTGTCGTTTCTAGGCGCGTCGTCGCCTCCTAGACGCTACGCCGAACGCCTACTACTGCCCGTAATAACCGCGACGACGGGCTTGACGGTAGCCCTAGACGTATATGTGTTGTCGGCATCTCCGTATAGGTCGCCATCGCCTCTAGCCCCGCCGGCCGACTGGGGGCCAGTAGCCCTCGCGGCGGCGGTACAGGGCTTCTGGCTTTTTGTGGGATATGGGACCCCTCTGTTCTACAGCGAGGAGGCTGAGAGGCCCTTCTCGGACGTCTGGAGGGCCATAGTGGCCGCCACGGCCCTTTCGGCCGCCGTGTATTTGTTGTCGGCATACGCCATAATATCCGCCGTGCCTCCCGCCGACCTCAACGCCCTGGTCAACTCGCCGATGCCGTACATGGACGCTTGGTCTAGATACCTCCCGCAGTGGGCGCTCTTCCTATATCCCCTCGCGTTGGCGCCTGCCCTACTGGCCTACGGAGGGCCTGCGGGGTCCCACGCGAGGTTGCTCTGGGCCATGGCGAGAGACGGATTTATAGGCCACGAAAAGCTCCGAGAGGTAAGGGGCGGCGTGCCCAGAAATGCAGCCCTCTTCAACTTGGCCCTCTCAGCCGCAACGGCGTTTGGGGCCTCGACTTTGACGTTCGCCCTCTTCGGGACGTCCCCGGTCGCGGCCGAAGAGGCTTGGCTCGAAGTCTCCACGGCGGCCACTGTGTTGTGGTATTTCCACCACGTCCCGCCCGAGCTGGCTCTATATCCGCTCTTGAGGAGGAGGCCGGGCCTCGTCAAGTCTAGAGCCGAGGCCGTGCTGACAGGCGCGTTGGCCCCGGCGGCTGGTCTGGCCATATTTATATATACTTTATACCACACGGCCGCATATAGGTCCTATCTGCCGGCCGTCTGCGCCTCGCTTATTATAGCGGCTACGGCGCTCGTATATACGCTGATCAGGAGGGCCGAGGGGAGGCTCGGCTCCAGCACGGCGGCCTATCTGCTGGCCGA
>JBEULO010000004.1:0-6311 GCA_041287225.1 Thermoproteus sp. | reverse complement strand
GGGCGTCGGCTAGGCAGGCCAAGCCTCCGCCCTATACGCGGCGTCCCAAAAGGCGAGCTCGTAGAGGGAGGCGGTGAGGAATGGCCCCAAGACCTCCTCGGCTCTCGGCGATAGGGAGTCCAGAAGCCCCCTCAACATCTCGACGAGCCCCCTATACTCTTGGGAGAGGTACACCGAGGCCCACCTCCTATATATCCCCACTGGGTTTCCCTCCAGTAGGCCTTTATGCCTCTCGGCGATTTCTAGATAGGTCCAGAAACAAGGCAGGAGGGCGGAGAGGCACTGGCCGAAGGACCCGGTGGAGCAGATAGAGATGAGGTAGGACATATAGCCGACGTTTGTGGGGTTGGGCCTAGCCCTCACGGCGTCCTCTAGGGAGAGCCCCAGCTCCTTCAGTAGAGACTCGTAGTTGGCCATCTCGCCTGTGAGCTCGCCGTATGCCAGCTCCAACATGGTCCTCATGGCCTTCACGTCCGGCGCACGGGCGGCGGCCAGGGCGAGCGCCTTGGCGAAATTGACGAGGTAGTTGTAGTCTTGAAGTAGGTAGTACCTAAATTTCTCCAGCGGGAGGTCGCCTCGATATAGGCCCACCACGAAGGGGTGTTGGAATATCTTGGCCCATATGGCGTCCGCGGCTCGCCTGAGGGCTTCTGTCGTAGACATATGGTTTATGGAAATGTTATTAATAAGTTTTGAGGCGGCTTTAAATACCGGCCGTAAATAAGGCGTGGAGCTCGCCGCCGAGAAGATAAAGCCCAATTGGGTCTGGACGGCGTTGCGCGGGGCGTCGAGAAGCCCGAACTCGTGGGGGGCATGGCGCTAGCGACGTCGTCGCCTCTATGGGTCCGCCTCTTCGAAGCGCTTAGAGGGCTGGGCGTCGAATGCCTATGCGTCCCCCGCCGTTTCAAATGCCGCGGGCTCTTGCCCCAATGCGTGGCGGTGGGCATATTGGTGGGGAGGTATTCCATATGTGAGGCGAGGTGCGGCGGGCCGAGTCTCGGCGTCTGGGGCGGCGTCGAGCTCCTATCGGGCGCAGGCGGGACGTCTTGTAGGTGGGCCTTGGCGCGAAGTTGCGAGAAGCCGATGCGGATAGACTTCTCGCCTCCGGAGGCCCCCCGGATTGTGGTGGACCTATCCCTATGGGGCGAACACACAGAGGGGGAGAAACACGAGCTGGTGGAACAGATCGTGGCCGCTCTGGGCGCCGTCAGGAACTTCCTCTGGGACGGCAATCTGTGGATCACAAACGCGCCGGATCAATTCGCCCTGCTCCTCGAAAGACATGCGCGGGGCATGGTCCACAAGATGAAGATAGTAGGGGGCACGCCTCCCTTCGAGTCGCCGGTGGTCTTGGACCCAGAAGGCCCCTGTCTCTTCACGGAGGAGACAGCGTTTGCCCATAACGACTTCATAATAGGCGGCATTGTGGATAAGGAGCATGTAGTCAAGTCGGGCACGAGGCGTATAGCCGAGAGGATAGGAGTAGATAAGAGGTGTCGTATAGAGCTGAGGGGGTCCGTCGTGGGGGTCCCCGATAGGATCAACAAGATAGTAGAGATAATCCTAGCCGTGAGGTTCGCCGGGGCTTCGTTGGAGGAGGCCATAATAAACGCGCAGGCGAAGAGGGACAAGGTATACCGCCTGATGAGGGAGCTACAGAGGCTGGGGCCGCGCGTGGAGATGGAGAGGGCCAGGGCCCTTGCGGCGTGGCTTAAAGCCGACGAGGAGGCGTTGAGGACCGCGGCGGCCAAGGCACACGTGGAACTTATTTAACGCAGACCGCCCAAAGCCCTATGGGTCTGGGCGAGGCGCCGAGAGACGTAGAGGCGGCGACTCGCTTCATACGCGAGTCGGAGCCCCTCATGGCCTTTATAGGATATAGGCTAGTGGAGCTCTCTCAAGGCAGGGCCTGTGCGGAGTTCGACCACACGAGAAACGTGGAGAGGATAGGCGGGGTGCTCCACGGCGGGATTTTGGCGTCAGTGCTCGACGAGACTTTAGGCATGGCCGTTCTGACCGTCAACGACGGGGCCGATCAAGTCACCGTCGAGCTCAAAATAAACTTCTTGGAGGCGGGCAGGGAGGGGCCCTATAGGGTTTGCGGCCAAGTCGTGAGGCGGGGCGGCAGGCTTGTAGTGGCCGAGGGCGAGGTCAGAGATAGGGCGGGGAGGCTGATCGCCAAGGCCTTGGGGACTTGGTACATCTTGAGGCGCGAAGTCGGGCGGATGGGATGAAGTCCACTCTGGGCATATTGGCGTTGATTACAATGGGGTTTATTGTCGGCGTTGCGGTATATTCCATAAGCCCGGAGGACCTGCAGTATTTGGTGTTATATAACCGCGCCGTGTTGGAGGGGTACTACTACGAATTGGTGACCGGCATCTTGGTGACCCCCTCGTTTCTGGACTATCTGCTCAACGCCGTGGCGCTCTACGTCATATATACGATATTCGGCGGCGAGGCCGGCAGGCAGGAATACGTCGTATTTTTCGCCTCCGGCGTCTTGGGCAATCTGCTCACTGTGGCGTTCTTCCCGCCTGACACTATGTCCGCAGGGGCGTCCGGCGGTATATTTGGGATATTGGCGTATTACATAACGAAGAATATGGTCTCGACGCGCTCCTTCAGCTGGACCGGCGCGGCGTTGCTGGCGGTAGTCTTCCTCTCCTCCTCCATCGTGCCCTATGTGAACTACTTGGCCCATATGGGCGGGATAATAGGCGGGGTTGTCTTCGGCCTCCTGGAGCCTCTCTATTCTCGCAAAAGCCTATAGATCTCCTCGGGCCTTACCGGGCTCCTCCTCAGTCTTATCTTCTTCCCGGCGGCCCTCCTTATGGCGTCCTCCACAGCCCTTATCGCCGCGGCGGCCGACGCGACGGTGGGGGCCTCCCCCACGCCTTTAGTCCCCGTGGGGTGTTCCGACCTATGCGGCGCCTCGGCGAGATGGGGCTCGTAGCGCGGCGCCTCGGCGGCTTTGGGTATGTGGTAGAAGGCGAAATTGGGCGTGGCCAAATTGCCCTCTTGGTCGTAGACCACCTCCTCGTACAGCACCTGCGAGATGCCCTGGAGGGCGCCGCCGTGGATCTGGCCGGCGACTAGAAGCGGGTTGACCACTACGCCTATGTCGTCGTAGGACCTATAGAGCACAGGCTTGACGAGGCCGGTCTCGGGGTCCAATTCGACCTCCACGACTCCGACGCCGTAGGGGAAAGTGGCGCGGGCCTTGTAGACCTCCATGGCCTCTAGTTGCGCCTTGACCTTGCCCCTATATACTGCCTCCACCACTTCGGCTATGCCTAAGGCCTTCTCGCCCGACCTAAAGGTACCGTTCGAGTACTCCACAGGCCCCCCGACGAGGGCCTCCGCCGCCTTTTTCAACTCCTCCAAGAGGCGTCTGGCCGCCAGAACGGCCGCAGAGCCGCCGGCCGTGAGCGATCTGCTCCCGTCGGTGCCGAGCCCGTCGGGCACCAAGTCCGTGTCGCCCCACACCACTCTGATCTTATCTATGGGCACTTGGAGCTCGTCGGCGATCAGCTGGGCTATGCCCGTGGCGTCTCCCTGTCCGTGAGGCGCTATGCCGACGGCCACCGTGAAGCTCCCGTCCCTCTCGGCCCTCACCACGGCGACCTCGTGGCCGTAGGTAGTTATCTCTATATAGAAGGACATCCCGACGCCTAATATACGCCCCCTCGCCTTTTCGGCCTCTGCATTTCTAATTAGATCGTAGTAGCCCGTGACCTCTACGCCCCTTTGGAGGCCGGCGACGTACTCGCCCGAATCGTAGCGCATCCCGAAGGGGTTCTCGTAGGGCGCCGCCTCGACTAGATTTCTCCTCCTGACCTCTACGGGGTCCAGCCCCGTCTCGTCTGCTATGAGGTCCATAATCCTCTCGATGAAGAAAGTGGCCTCCGGCCTCCCGGCGCCTCTATACGGCCCCAACGGCGGTTTGTTTGTGAGCACGGAGACCGCGTCTACGTCTAGGTCTCTGACCTTATAGGCCGCGGGCAACATGGTGGCGGCAGTCGAGGCCAGCTCGAAGCCGAACCAATCGTAGGCCCCTGCGTCGGCTATGACCTCGCCTCTTATCGCCTTGAGGATACCGTCTCTAGTGAAGCCGGCCTTGTACCTCAAGATCAGCCCCCTCCCATATGTCGTCATTTTGAAGTCTTCGCTCCTAGTGGCGATCCACTTGACGGGCCTCCTCAGAGCCATCGCGGCCGCGGCGACTCTGACCTCTTCGGGATATACTTGTATCTTGGAGCCGAAGCCCCCGCCTACGTCTGGTTGCACCACGCGGACGGCGGCCAGAGGCACGTCGAGGCTCTTGGCGATTTCCCTCCTAACTATATGGGGCTTTTGCGTCGAGTCGTATACGAGCAGAGTCCTCCCGTCGTATGTCGCCAACACGCCGTGGGGCTCCATAGGCGACGGCGCCGTGCGCTCTATAACCAACTCCTCCTCGACCACCCTATCGGAGCTGGAAAGGGCCCTGTCGGCATCGCCTGAGGCGTATTTCTCCCTCTTGGCTATATTCGTGCCGAGCGATTCGTCTATTACAGGCGCGCCGGGCTCCATGGCCTTGATGGGATCCACTACGGCCGGCAGGGGCTCGTAGTCCACGTAGACCCTTTCCAGCGCGTCGTAGAGCAGATATCTGTCCGTAGCCACCACCATGGCCACAGCCTCGCCTTGATATCTCGCCTTTCCCCCAGGCGCGAACTCGAAAGGCCTGCCCGACTGGGGCGTAAAGACCGCCACGACGCCCGGCATCGAGAGGGCCTCCGACGCGTCGACTTTCTTCACCCTCGCGTGGGGGTACGGCGACCTGACGAAACCGGCGTAGAGCTGGCCCGGGAGCTCTATGTCGTCGAGGTAGCGGGCCCCGCCGTATAGTAGATGGTAGTCCTCAAGCCTTGGTATGGGCCTCCCTACGTGCCTCATATCGCCCCCTTCACCGCCTCTATTATGTTTTGATATCCCGTACATCTACACAAGACGCCGCTAATGCCCTCTCTTATCTCCTCCTCTGTGGGCTTGGGGTTCCTTTTGAGCAAGGCGTAGGACGCCAACAACATGCCCGACGTGCAGAATCCGCATTGCAACGCGTGGCGTTCGTGGAAGGCCCTCTTGAGCCTCTCCATCAGCTCGTCGGTATAGTCCGACGTGATTATCTCGGCGCCGTCTGCCTGGACGGCGAGGACGTTACAGCTCTTGACCGGCATCCCGTTGAGCAAGACGGTACAAGCCCCGCAGTGGCCTGTATCGCAACCGACCCTCACGCTCTTCACGCCCAAGTCGTCCCTCAAGAAGTGCACCAACAGCTTCCGGGGCTCCACCTCGCGTTCGTACCAGACCCCGTTGACCTTCACTCTAATCTTCATAGCCCCAACGCCCTCCTCAAGGCCCTCCTGGCCGCAACGCCCGCCATGGCCCTCCTGTACTCCGCAGAGGCCCTGACGTCAGATATGGCGTCCACCTCCTTCGACGCGGCCTCGGCCACCTCTAAGAGCACCTCCTCGCTTGCCCTCCTCCCCTGCGCTGCCTCCTCGGCCTTTTTGAGCCTAATAGGCTTGAGGCCCACGCCCGTTGCGGCGAGCTTTATCTCGTTTATATATCCCCCGTCGACCCAGACGGCGGCCGCGACTCCGGCTATGGCGAAGTCGTTGTAGGCCCGGGCTATTTTGACGTACGAATACCTGGGGGGACATTCGGGCACTAAGACCTCGGTTATCAATTCCCCCTGCTGGAGGGCAGTGGCGTAGGGCCCCTGGAAGAACTCCTCGGCGGGGACCTCGCGGGGCCCCGACGGGCCGACGGCCTTGATCACGGCGCCTAGAGCCAAGACTACAGCTGGCCAGTCCGCGGCGGGGTCGGCATGTGCGAGGCTTCCCCCAATGGTCCCCATGGACCTTATTTGGGGGTCTCCTATCTGTTTCGCGGCTTCGGGCAGGACGCCGCAGGGGCCGCCCCACCTCTCGAGGTCCGCATGGGTGGTCAAGGCCCCTACGGCCAGCCCCCGCCCGGCTTGTTTTATATAACGGAGCTCTTTAATCCTCCCGATATCTACAAGTTTGCTGGGCGACAGGGCGCGTAGCTTCAAGAGGGGTATTAGGCTTTGCCCTCCCGCGAGGGCCTTGGCGTTGGGGTCCTCGGAGAGGGCCCTTATGGCGTCGTCGATAGAAGAGGCCCTGTAGTATTCAAATTGTGGGGGGATCATTGTGTATGCTTCGCTGCTGATATTAAAGTTGTGCGCCTATTCTATCAAGAGGACGGTCTTTATGTCGTCGTGGGTCCAAGAGTAGGCCTCTTGG
>JBEULO010000039.1:0-5382 GCA_041287225.1 Thermoproteus sp. | reverse complement strand
TACACGGCTCTAGGGATCCGAGATATTTGGAGTCTGTCCGCAAGTTCGCAGAGGCGCTGGGCCTTGGGTACGCCTTTCTGGAAGGCTTCACGCCTATACGCGGCGCGGTTTACGTGCCGGTCTTCATAGCGGGCGGGAGCGACTACAGGAGGGCCCTACGGCTCTCCGGGTCGTCCATCCCGCCTCTGGCCCGATGGCCCGGCTTCAAGGAATACCTAAAGGGCCTCGGCGCGGCCGTCTATATATTCCACGGTAGCCGCGAGGAGGAGTACATAGAGGACGTCCGCTCTCTGGGCCTCCCCTACGTCTTCCTGGAGGGGGAGCCCCCCGTGGGTCCGGACGCCTGCAAGGGGGTCGGCGCCCCGGTGGTCTTGACTAGAGGCGTTATATACGACAGAATGGCCTCGGCCTGGAGGGACGCCGGATGTAGGGAGGAGCTGTTGCCTCCGCTCTTCGAGCAGAAGGACTTCGCGCGCTACTTCTCGGAGGCCTTGAGGTCCCTAGTCGCGCCTACTGGCGGCGGCGACTTTTAGGAGCTCGGCCCTATAGAGCTCTGCGGCTTTTGGGTAGCGCCTTACGAACTCCTTGAGGGCATCGCCGCAGTTGCCCATGGCCGCGCATAGCCTCTCGACCGCCTTGCATAAGACGTAACAAGCCCCCGGCGGGCCGAGGCGCGTGTAGGCTAGGTACAACGCCCTTAGGAGCTCCGCCTCGCTCTCGCCGAAATCCTCGGGCGCTCTGGCCCCGCATATGGAGAGGCAGTCCACTATATGGCCTCTACGAGCGATGCTATATATCTGCCCACCTCCTCGGTGGTCGCCTTGCCCCCCACGTCGGGCGTGGCCACCCCGCGCCTTAGCGATTCCTCTACTGCCCTCCTGACGGCCTCAGCGGCGTCCCTCCTCCCCGCCCACTCGAACATCAAGGCGGCTGAGAGTATTGTGGCTATGGGGTTCGCTATGCCCTTCCCGGCTATGTCGAAGGCGGCGCCGTGGACCGGCTCGAACATGGCCTTCAAGTCGCCTATATTGGCGGAGGGCGCAAGGCCTAGGCTCCCCGCCACCTGGGCCGCCAGATCCGTCAAGATGTCTCCATATTGATTTGTGGTGAGCACCACGTCGAACCTCAGCGGATTCCTCACGAGCTCCATGGCCGCCGCGTCGACGTACATCTCCTCCACCTCCAGCCCCTTCAGCTCCTCCTTGGCCGCGTCCCTAAAGAAGGCGTCCACAACCCTCAAGACGTTGGACTTGGTAACTATAGTGACCTTCTTCCTCCTAGCCTCCGCGTAGCGCCTAGCCATCCTGGCCGCGCGCCTAGTGCCCTGGCCCGTTATTACCTTCAACGCTATGGCGACATCGCCCACTTTATATTCGGCGCCCACATATACGTCCTCTACGTTCTCCCTAACAAAGACGCAATCTATGGGCTTGACCGAGGGGACTCCGGGCAGGTTTTTGGCGGGCCTTATATTGGCGTAGAGCAAGTACTTGAAGCGTATGGCCGAAGTGACGTCGTATGCGGACTCCCCAATCGGGCCTTTTAATATCGCGTCGGCCGAGTCCACGACCCTCCAAGCCTCGTCGGGCATGGCCTTTCCGTATTTCCTCAAGGCGCCGTCGCCGGCCTCTACATATTTGGCCTCTATATCTATAGAGAACCTCCTCGCCGCAGCTTCTACCACCCTCATCGTCGCCGAGACCACCTCGGGCCCGATCCCGTCGCCGGGTATGACCGCCAGCCTCATAGCCTTATCGACCCCCTTTTTAATATTGACGACAGAAGGCCCCCGTCAGGAGGGACTTGGCTTGTGTCAAGTCTTTATTCCTGCTCAAAACTCCTCTATTCCTAACCACCAACGCTTTAGGATCCCGCCCCGATAGAGAGGCGGGTATTACCAATAGGGCGTTTTCTAGAGATAGGAGGCGCGTCAAGGCCTGGCCGAGAGCCTTCGCGTAGTTGCCCGGAAGCACCGCGAAAATCGTGCCGTAGCCCCTCCCCAACAGTTCGGCGAATTTGGCCGGCACGCCTCTGGATTCCGCCCATCTCTCGACTTCCTCTCTCCCGAGCCCCTCCAGCGTGGCCTCGTACGGAACTACGGGACGCCCCGCCTCTATTAAGCCGTATCTGGCGCTGAGGACGTAGAGGTCTACGTCTACACATCTACGTAGGTCCTCGACTAGAGCCCTCACGGCCTTGAAGGACCCGCCGTACATCTGCACCGCTGGCTTCACGAAGTCGCGGAGGACCTCTCTGTATATCTCCTCAAGCTCGAGGTCGAAGCCGGGCGTCGGGAGGCCGGCCCTACCTAATGTCTCCCTGACGGCAGTCCAGTCCACATTTTTCGATTTGGCGCAGTGGGATACCACCAACAGGGCACCTCCTTTATGTCTACGCCTTACTTCCTCCGGCGTTATTTCGCCCCAAGAGACTACAGGCATGGAGGACCTCTGAATGAAGGCTTTTATATCGCGACGTCGGTGGCCATGTGGTTGTGGTTAGGGCTAGGTATGAGGGGGGCGTCTTGAAGCCTCTAGAGCCCCTCGACCTAAAAGAAGGAGAGGAAGTAGTAGTGGTAGTGGTGAGCGACGCGAGGCGGCTGTTCGGCGTTGTGAAGAGGAGGAGGCGCGTAGACGAGGAGGAGCTAAATGAGGTCATAAGGGAGATCGAAGATGAAGGTGTTCTTTGACTCCAACGTGTTGATAAAATATCTATATGGGTCCAACGACGCGAGGGAGCTCGTGGAGAGGGCTCTAGACGGCGAATGGACGGGGTACATAAACGACGTGGTGGTCAGCGAGGTCGTCTACGGCTATCTGCGTCTAGCGACCGGCCTCCCGAAACACGAGTTGAGGAGGTATGTGGCCAGAGGGGGAGCGGCCTTGGGCGCCCTCTTGAGGCGCGACGTTGTGCCCCTCCTGGAGGCCTTCGAGTTGTTGCCGGTGGGCGTAGATGCGCGCGGAGTGGCCGACGTAATGGAGCGCTTCGGCCTTTTGCCTAACGACGCCTTGATTGCCGCTACTTGTAGGTTCTACGGGATAGAGACGATAGCCACATTCGACGAAGACTTCAAAAAGATAGAATGGCTGAAGGCAATACCATAGAATTTTAATAGGGAGCTACATGTCTACATGGTTGTGGTTAGGGCTAGGTATGAGGGGGGCGTCTTGAAGCCTCTAGAGCCCCTCGACCTAAAAGAAGGAGAGGAAGTAGTAGTGGTGGTCAGACGCCTCGACGTCAAGAAGTTCTTTGGTGCGATAAAGCGCGCGGAGCTGGACGAAGAGGACTATTATGAATACCTCGCGGAGAGGAGCGGTCTTTCTGGACACTAGCGTCGCCCTGGGGTATTTGGCCGGGGACCAGAAGGCCCGCGAGATCGTAGAGAGCGGGCTTGAGCTCGCAATAAACGGCGTGGTGTACAGCGAGCTTGTCTTCGCCCTGCTCAGAACTAAATACACGGCGCTTTTCGGCAGGTACAATCTGTATTCCCTCAAGAGGGAGCTGGATAAGGGAAACCCCGCCCTGCTCGAGATGTACGACATGGCGAGAGGCTTCTTCGAGGCGCTGGAGAGAGGCCGCGGGCTCCGCTACCTTCCAGAAAACGAGGAGATCATAAAGGAGGCCGGCGAGCTGGCCAAGCGCTTCGGCCTTTTGCCTAACGACGCCTTGATTGCCGCTACTTGTAGGTTCTACGGGATAGAGACGATAGCCACATTCGACGAAGACTTCAAAAAGATAGAATGGCTGAAAGTAATCCCCTAGCTGTTGGCAGGTATCTCCTTTAGGACTATACTGGTCAGAGTGGACGCCACGCCCTTGAGCTCGCGTATGTTTTCTATCACCGAATTCAGCTCCTCTGTGTTTTCGGCAACCACTTTGGCAACTATGTCGTACTCGCCGGTGACCTCCGAGACCGCCACCACGTTCTTCAACGCCGCAACTCTCCTGGCCACAGAGGTGGTGTAGACGTTGTTGGCTACCTTCAGCCAGACGAAGGCCTCTATGTGCCTATTGACCTTCGCCCTATAGGCCGTCTTGGTGATCCTCTCCAAGATCTCCAAGAGGTCCTCGTCTCTAAGCCTCCTGGCGTTGCTCCTCTTGACCTCGTCGACCACTCTATCCAGTACGTCCTGGGGGACCGTTATGCCCATGCGCTCCAGTCTGTGTTGTATCGCCTTACGCCCGCTATATTTGTCCAGAGAGAAGTCCCTGGTGCGCCCTACCGCCTCCGGCGGGATCGGCTCGTAGGTCTCGGGGCTCGCCAAGACGCCCGCTTGATGGACGCCGGCCTTGTGGGTGAACACGTTGTCGCCAGTTATGGGGAACGTGGGCATTTGCGTTATGCCGCTTGCGGCCTCCACCAACGAGGCGAGGTAGGGCAGTTTCGTAAGGTCCATCAGCCTCACGCCCTTGTGGTAGTAGTAGGCCGCCGCGAAGGCTTGTAGCGGCGTTATGCCGGCCCTCTCGCCGAGTCCGTTCACCGTGGTGTGGACGGCGTCAGCGCCGCCCTCGGTCGCCGCGAGGCTATTGGCCACGGCCATCCCGAAGTCGTTGTGGGCATGTATGTCGAGCCCTACGTCGGGAACGGCGGCCTTTATCTTGGAGAAGGCCTCCCTGGCCCTATCGGGCGTGAAGATGCCCACGGTGTCCGCTACGCTTATGCGGTCGGCGCCGGCATCCCTGGCGGTTTTGACCACTTGTATCAAATAGGCTAGGTCGGCCCTAGAGGCGTCCTCGGCCGTAAACCTCACCTTGACCCCGTGGCTCCTTGCGTACTCCACATGTTCGGCGATTACGGAGAGGGCCTCCTCTCTGCTCTTCTTGTGCTTATGGCGGAGGTGGATGTCGCTCACGCCGTAGAATATGGCCACTCTGTCGGGGCCCAGCGATGCCGCGTTCTCTATGTCGGATTTGACGGATCTGCTGTGGACGACCACCTCGCTTTTTATCTCGCCGTCCCTCTTCATGGAGAGAATCTTGGCTATAGCCGACTTGATGTCGGGAGCCACATTGGGGTCGCCCACCTCTATCATGTGGACGCCCGCGTCTGATAGAGCCTTGGCGATCCTGACGCGCCACTCCTCAGAGAAGACGACACCAGGCGTCTGTTCGCCCTCCCTTAGTGTCGAATCCAGAATCTTCACGCTTTCCCCGAATTCATAGCACCAAAACCATTCGGGTATTTAAGTCTACAAACTAAACGAGACAAAACGCGCCTCTAAGAGACCTCAAGCCCCAACTAGGCGGCATAGAGGCGAAAGGTATATATTAGGCCTTCTTTTACATATGTGGAATAGCAAATGGCCCGTCCTTGCGGTTGTCGTCCTCCTCGCGGCTATCGTCCTCCTCTACAAGCCGGCCGCCAAGCCCGTAGCCCAAAAC
>JBEULO010000038.1:0-5433 GCA_041287225.1 Thermoproteus sp. | reverse complement strand
GTTGGGCCTTCTTGTCACTACAATCTCCTTCATCTATCATGCAACAACACCCACAATTTCTTATGTAGTTTATATAGTTGTGGGGGCAACTGAGAGGTCCGTCGCAAGAAAGCGCGGATAGGTCGCGCGTATTAACATACCTCTGCACCCCCGCCAACAGCCTCATAGCTGTGCCGAGTAGGCGTAGAGCTCCTTCTGGAAGAGGGGAAGGTCCAGGCTCTCGATCTTCTTGACCTCTCCCCCGTCCACGTAGTAGGCCGCGATCCCTCTGCTCAGCGCAAGCCTAACCGCCAGCCCGCTGTGAGTCTCCATGACTACGCTGGACCGAAGATGCGGCACGACTGTGATCAAGTCGGCCAACGTGTCGACGTGGAGGCCCGCCTCGAGGTTCTCTATCAGCACCACGTCGCCGAGCCTCAGCGCGATGTTCATCACGATTAGCCTCCTCTGGCCGTAGGACAGCCTATCGAGCGGGATCCACCCCATCTCCGTCTCGACTAAGTCGTAATACACGTTGAAGTAATGCGACACGACGCGCGCGGCTTCAGGACACGAGACCTTCAGCTCGCGATATCCGTACGCGAGCCTATCCCCGTAGCCGACGGCGGCGCCGCTGATCGGCGCGTTGCGATCCGTCTTGCTCCTCTCACCGCGACACGTCCTATCCCCGTATACGTTGAAGAAATGTTCGGTTACGTGCCACACGGACGCCCTCAATACGTTCAGCCCGGCGGTCAGAGGGTACTCCCTCCCCCTATACACCAGCTGGTCGCCGACTATCTCGGCGGAAAACCCCTCGGCCTCGAACTTCACATAGGTTCCATCGGACCCCTCGGGGCTCCCCACGGCGGCACCTTTTCTAAAGTCCGCGGTCGAGACCACGGCCTCGTCGTGTATCCTCTCCCCAATCGCCGCGCCGTAGAGGAGGGCGATGAGGTGTATTAACGTGGACTTGCCCGCGCCGTTGGGGCCGTAGAGGAGGATCTTGTCCCCCTCGATGGCCGCCTCCCTAAACTGTTTGAAGTTGCGCACCACGAGGCGCACGATTTAGAATGGAAGGTCAATTAAAGCTTTTTAGACCTGCCGTACCCCACCCTCGTCTTCGCCCCCAAGCCTTTTTGCAGAGCGGCGTCGACAAGCTTGAGGAGGCCGCCTACACAACCCGCAAGGCCGCCGTCCTCAGAGGCGATAAAGAAGGCGAATCTGGCCCCAGGCTTCACCACCGGGAAGACGATGGGAGTCGGCTTCACCTTGTGCTCCTCCACCGCGTTGGGCTCCTTGTAGTGAGGAGTGATCACATCCGCGCCTAAAACGCTCTCAGTTATGGGGAGGGCGTCGGTCACTATCAGCGCTCCCGCCTCGTCCTTTTCCCCGAAGAGGTCCGCGGCCTTCCTGCCGCACACCTCGCCGGACGCGGCGGCGCGCAGGGCCCCCTTGATAGTCGTGGCGGGTATATACGGCGCGTTGAAGATGGGATGCCACGCGAGGCCTATCTCCAACGGCATATAAGGATTGCGCACATGCACCAGGAGGGGCGTCGTGACCTCCAGCTCGATCTTCAAGCTGAGGGGCAACGACGAGAGTATGCCTTGGAGGTACGCAAGATAGGCCGAGAGGGCCCCCACGTCGGCCCTGTAGGCGTTCATAAGGTCCACGACCACCTCCCTGCTGTATTTGGCGAACTCCTCCGGCGGGGCCTCCAACATGTCCAACACGATACAGCTGTACGCGTTGTATCCAGGCGCCAGACACTGCCTGCGGCCGCCCTTGGCGCTCACCATACCCTCTGGGGCGAGAACCTGCCCAATAGGCCCAGGAAGGCCCTTCTCGCCGCCTGCAGGGCCTTTGCGTCTATCGCGATTTCCTTCCTACCGCCCTTCCTAACCCAGACGACTTTTGGGGGCCAATCCGCCGAGAGGAACACCGAGACGTAGCCGCCTCCCCCATATATGTGTCTGTTCGAATGCCACGCCGCAAACACCGCAGAGGCCCTCCTGCCCACGTCGGCGATGTATCCGGTCCCCCTCTGCGACCTGGGGAGCCCCAGAAACCACGCGTATCCCCCCAGGGGGTCCGGCGCCCTGTAGTTCCCGCCGAAGAGGCTCGACCTCTCGGGCCTCAAGAAGAGGTTGTGGAGCTGCTGGTAGCCGGCGTTCACCCTATAGACCTCAAAGACCTCTTTAGCCACGGCGGAGATGGGGGGCAACTGCGGAGGGGCTCCGCACCGCTCCACCGCCAAGTACCTCCTGGCCCTTTCGATGAGCTCGTGCAACTGCCCCCGAGGCGCGGACTCCTCCGCCCCCACCACGTCCAGAGACCCCAAGGCCTTCCTGCCCCCCTTGCCGAGCCCAGACAGCGTAAGGGCCACGGCCAAGATCGAAGTGGCGGCGGCAAAGGCCTTGTGGTCGCCCTCCACGGTTATGCGGAACTCCCCGCCTACGGCGCACTTCAGAGCGGGCTCCTTCTCCCCCCTACGCCCCAAGGCGAGGAGTTTAAACCTCTGCAAGTCCGCCCTACAGGCGTCCACCTTCGGCGGATCGAGCACCTCCACGGAGATGGTATAGCTGGATGCCCGGCCGGTGGACCCCAAGCCCAGCCCGTCCGCCACGACGGCGTGGACCCGCTCGAGGAAGTTCCCGACACAACCCGCCTCGTACAACGCCCCGGCGGCAAAGGCCCTGGCCCACCAGCGCCAAAGCCCCTTCAGCGACGTAGGCCTGATGAAGAAGTTGGAGTCTAAAATCCGGGGATCGTACCACCCAGCAGAGAGCGGCGCGGCGATGGTGGCGTAGAAGACCGCCCTCATTCCCGCTCCGTTTCGAACTTGGCCTCGGCGAGCTTCTTAAGCCAGTCCGCGTACTCGTAGAGCCTGGCCTCCACGAGGCCAGCCATCTTTCTGAGTTGCCTCAACGTGGAGGAGAGCCCGTCGGCGGGCAGGCCAAGCTCCTTAAGGGCATCGCGGAGACAGACGCCGTAGAGGGCATACCCCTTCTCCTCCTTGGAGCTCTTCGACTCGCAGATGCTCCTCACAGCCGCGTCGAGCGCCTCGTCTCTGAATATGTCCTTCTCGCTGGACCTCGCGGCCAGGACCGCCATTACGTAGGCCGCCCCGACGTAGTACAGCTCGGAGGCCATCTGCCTCGCCCTCGTCCTGAAGGCCGCCCTGACCTCGCCCGGGCAGTGGCGCTCCACCGCCTCCACGCAACGCAGGGCCTTCTCCAGCCAGTCTACCATATCACCTCCACAAGGCCCCTCCCCACGGTCTCCCTCCCCCCAAGCCACACGGCCCCCCCAGTCAGCTGTTTCGCGTATTCGCACAAGTCCTTCACGGCGACCCCCACCTCTACGGGATCTTTGCGGTCCTTAACCCTCACCTTGACCTTGGGCGGAACTCTGTTGCAGTGGACCCCCGACACGAAGACGGTAAACGGCGGCACGTACTCCTCGCTCCATGGGCCCGCCTCCACGGTCTTGGCCCCGCCGAGCCTCACTCTGTACTGGACGAAGAGGCTACGCCTAACTACCTTCACGAAGTCGTCGTCGTTGAGGTAGGCCACGGGCTTGTTCCCCATAAGCCCCCGCGCCTTCATCACCGGGGGGATGTTCAGATCGGGCCCCTTCGACTGCTCCACCTCGAACTCCAGCTCGTTTATCACCGCCTTGCCCTCGACGGCGTAGGAGAGGTCCGACAGCACCACCCGCCCCTCCCTCGGCTGGGGAGCCTCCGGAAGCTCGACACGATCCCCCAAGGCGTCTGCGTACAGCCTCACAAAACTCAACAACATCGGCGACGTGGCCCACAGCCAGACGCCCTTCAGAGACCTCGCCGGAACCGCCACGAGCCTCGCGTCTAGGAAGACAAGCCCCGAGGAGTGCTCGGAGGCGGACTCCGGCCTCGGGCCGAAAGCAGCCAGAAAGTTGGCGCACTCCTCAAGCCCCACCGCGCAGGCGCCCTTCTCGTCGAAAAGCCGCCTCTCGGCCCTCGACCTCAAGGCGCCCTTAAGGGAAGAGGCCCAGATGGCCGGAAGGCCGAACTCGTCGCGTTGCACGGGGAGGTCCACGTGGGCAGCCTCGGCTCGACCCACGCCGGGGTGTATGGACGTGAGGGACAACACCCAAAACACCCTACCCATAAATTTAAATTTGACCCAGTATTAAGCTTTATGTGGCCTTTAAAGGCCTACGCCTTGTTCCACGACCCCCCTCACAAGGCCCTCTGGTTCGAGCACGAGGACTACCGCATCTACGACAAGAACAGCCACGAGGAGGAGGGCGCCAAGCTCATGTACCGCGTATTTGAGGGCCTAGGCCTCGGGGGGACCCTCAGCGAAAAGGAGAGGAGGGCGGTGGCGGAGGCGGACAGGCTGGCGGCCTCGTTCGACAGGTGGGCCCTCCCCCCGACGCCAGGCGGCTACTGGGCCAAGGCTAAATACCTGATCAACCCCTTCAACTACGACAAGAAGGCGGAGGTCAAGAAGCCGGAGGCCCAAGAGTTCAGGAGGGGGTTCCAGAGGTTTGTAGAGGCGCTCAGAGGGGCGGCGGAACGGGGGAGGGGGGACGAAAAGAGGCTATACGTGTACGCATACGCCGCGTACGAGCTGGCCTGGATAAAAGCGGGGCTGCCCGCGCTGCCGGCAGACACCAGAGCCCCCACCCACACGGTCTTCGACCACCTATACGCCACGGCCTCCGTGCTGAACTGGGTCCTAGGGGCGAGGGGGTGCCTGGCCGTGGCCGACATACCCGGAATACAGTCCGTGCTGAAGTCCGCCAGGAAGGCGGGAGACTACCGGGCCGGGAGCATGTTGGTATCCCTCGCCGCCTGGGGCGTCGCCTGGAGGTTTATGCAGCGCCACGGCCCCGACGTCCTGCTCTCCCCCACGCCCAGGTTCAACCCCCTCTTCTACGCCCAGCTGAGGCGGGAAAACCCCGCGCTCTGGACCCTATACGCCGAGGTGGTGGGCCAGCTGGCGGGGCGGCAGCTCGGCCTCGCGGAGGCCGCGGCTAAGTTCGTAGAAGACATCCTCTTGAGAAACTCGGCGATATTCCCCGGCACAGCCTACTTCGCGCTGCCCGAGTGCAAAGAAGACGAGGCCGAGGCCTACTTCGAGCAGAGCCTCTCCGACCTCTTGGAGGCGGCCAAGGGCGCCGAGGTCGACTCCCTCCCCATTAGGCTGTACCCGCTCGGCGAGGACGTGAGGAAGATAGTGTCGAAGGCGCTAGACGGCGTCAAGCCGGACTACCTGCCCTTCCGCTGGGCCTACGTCGCCGTCGACGAGGCGCGCGACGGGCTGGAGAAGTGGGCAAAGGAGGTCTACGGATATGCGGGCGACCCGGAGAGGTTTCTGTTCGCCAGGATGATGTACCTACTGAACGAGCGGAAGGCCTTGAGGACGCCCAAGACGCCGGCGTGGTTCGAAAAAGACGGCGCCC
>JBEULO010000037.1:0-5439 GCA_041287225.1 Thermoproteus sp. | reverse complement strand
ATGTAACCGTTACGTCAAGCAAATATAAAGTTCATGTGAATTGATATAAAGGGGTCTAAATTGTAACTCTTGTGCAACAACCCAATTTCCAACAACCACCCAAATTCGGGCCAGGCCTTGCGGCTGGCGCCATGTCCGGCACGCTTCTAGAATGGTATGAGGCGTGGCTTTTCGCCGTGGGAGCCAGATATGTAGGCAACGCCTTCTTCCCCTCAAAAGAGCCAATAGTCTCGTTGCTTTCCACTTTTATAGTCTTCGCCATAGGGTTCGCCGCGAGGCCTTTCGGCGCAATCTTCTGGGGGTGGGTCGGAGATAGGAGGGGCAGAAGCCACGTGATGCTCTGGACCTTATCGTTGGGCGGAATAGCGACGGTCTTAATAGGCTTTGTGCCCAATTACGCATCTATAGGGATAGCCGCGCCCATACTTGTGGCGCTCCTCAGAATAGTCCAAGGCTTCTCGTTGGGCGGCGAGTGGGGCGGGGCGGTCAATTACATCTTCGAGAACTTAAGGCGCCGCAGGAGGCTCCTCCTGTCTTTAGTGCAGTCCACCGTGGCTTTGGGCTTGCTCCTAGCGGCCGCCGTGTTTTTAGTGTTGGAGTCCGTCATGGGCACAGCCGCAACGGCCTCTTGGGGCTGGAGGATCGCCTACTGGCTGGCCGCAATAGTCGTAGTCGTCGGCTTGCTCTTTAGGCTCAGATTTGGAGAGACGCTGGAATATATAGAGGCCAAACTCGCCGAGAAGAGCCCGCGGAACCCTCTGCGTGAGGTCTTCACGAAGTACCTCTTCGGGACTATCGTCAGTATAGTGCTGGCCGGCGCCGCCGGCGCGGTCTTCTATTACGGCAACACCTTCGCCCCGAACTTAGCCCGCAGCCTGAATGCCGTGACCTCACAAGAGCAATTCCTAGCCGTAATTGCCTTCGCGGTGGTGGAATTCTTCGGGGTCCTGCTCAGCGGGGTCTTGGCGGAATCCATAGGGCCTAGGGCCACCATAATAGCTGGCAACGTGCTCTCGTTGGCGCCGATAGCCCTCATCGGGATGATACTTAACGGATTCCAGGGGCTTTTGACCGTCGCCGTGCTCGCCGGGCTGGCCCACGGTATTATATATACGGCGGAGGCCGCATATATAGCCGAGCTCTACCCAACACTGGCCCGTACCACTGGCCTCTCGGTGGCCTATCAGTTCGGCAACGCCATCTTCGCGGCCACCGCGCCGTCGATAATGACCGTGCTGTATAGGGGATATGGCCTCTACGTGGCGTCCCTCTACGTGGCCGCCCTCTCCGTGTTAACTGTAATATTGGTGGCCGCATATAGACGTAGATGATAGTGGCCGTAGACGTAGGGGGGACCTTCACCGATTTTGTGGCCGTAGACGAGAAGGGAAACATACAAGCCTTTAAGGTGTTGAGCACCCCGAGGGCGCCTGAAGAGGCCGTCGTGGCCGGGCTCGAAGGCCTGTCGGAAATAGGCGAAGTCCTCCACGCGTCCACTATAGGCACGAACGCCCTGTTGGGCCAGATGGGGCTGGAGGTGCCCAAGGTGGCGTTCTTCACGACTAGAGGCTTCAGAGACGTCTTGGAGATAGGCCGCCAGAACAGGCCGAGGCTCTACGACCTCTTCTTCCAGAAGCCGAGGCAGATAGTGCCGAGGGAGTTGAGGTTCGAGGTAGACGAGAGGACTCTATACGACGGGACTGTAGAGAAGCCCGTCGAGCCGGCCGAAATCGACGTGTTGGCCGGAAGGGCGAAGGCCGCGGGCGCTGTGAGCGTAGCGGTGGGCTTCCTCCACTCCTATGCCAATCCGTCCAACGAGAGGGCGGCGGCCGAGAGGCTGAAGGCCTATTTCGAGTACGTCACCGCGTCGCATGAAGTGGCTTGGGAGCCTAGAGAATACGAGCGCTTCTCCACCGCTGTAGTGAACGCCGCGTTGATGCCGCTTGTGGGGAGATATTTGGCGAAGTTGGGCCAATACGTAGCCTCGCGGGGCGGGAAGATGTACGTCATGGCGAGTTCGGGCGGTTTGGTCACCGTGGAGGAGGCGGCGCGGAGGCCCGTCCAGCTCATAGAGTCGGGCCCGGCCGGAGGCGTAGTGGCCGCGGCGGAGCTGGCGAAACTGATAGGCGAGAGGAGGATCATATCCTTCGATATGGGCGGCACCACGGCCAAAGCCGGCACGGTAGTGGACTTCGAGCCCGCAGTCACTACGGAATACGAAGTGGGCGGAGAAAGCCATAGAGGGAGGCTGGTCAAGGGGTCCGGCTACCCGGTCCGCTTCCCCTTTGTAGATCTGGCCGAAGTGTCGGCGGGGGGCGGCACTATCATATGGAGGGACTCCGGAGGGGCCTTGAGGGCGGGGCCCATCAGCGCCGGGGCCGACCCGGGGCCCGTCTGTTACGGCAAGGGCGGCGTCGAGCCCACAATTACAGACGCCAATCTGGTCTTGGGGAGGATTCCGGACGCCCTAGTGGGGGGCCGTATGAAGCTCGACGTGGAGGCCGCCAAGAGGGCTCTGGCCAAGTTGGGAGATCCCGTCGAGGTGGCGTCTGCGGCGGTCCAGCTGGTCGACTTGGAGATGGCCAGAGCCATCAGGCTGGTGACGGTGGAGAGGGGGCTCGACCCCGCGTCCTTCTCGCTTATGGCTTTCGGAGGCGCGGGTCCTCAACACGCCGTAGAGGTCGCAGAGGAGTTGGGGATAGGGAGGGTTTTAATCCCGCCGATGCCTGGCGTCTTCACATCGTTCGGCATGTTGATGGCGGACTTCAAGTTCGAGGCCCGTATGGCCTACCCCAAAGACCTAAAGGCGGGCTTCGAGGAGCTGGAGGCGGCGTTGGCGAGATACAAGCCGGACTATTACGTCAGATACGCCGACGTCAGATATACCGGACAGGGATGGGAGTTGACAGTGCCTCTGGGCGGAGACGTCTCGCTTGAGGCCGTCAGACGCGCCTTCGAGGAGAAACACATGGCCATCTATGGGTTCAAACTGGACAGAGACGTCGAGGTCGTGACCATACGCGTCTTCGCCGTCGTGAGGAGGACCAAGCCGGCCCTCAGGGACCCCCCGCAGGAGGGGGCTCCCTCCCAGGGAGAAAAGGAGGCGTTCTTCGGCGGGTGGGTAAAAGCGGCGGTGTTCAAGAGGTCCGAGTTGCCTCTGGGCTATAAGGTGAGGGGCCCGGCGTTGATAGTAGAGGACTTCTCGACGACGGTCGTGCCGCCGCGTTGGGAGGCGAGGGTTGGCAGATTCGGCGTGATAGAGGTGAGGCTATGAGGTGGGAGGTCGTACATAGGGCCACCGAATATATAGCCGAGGAGGCGGGGATAGCCCTTAGGAACTCGGCCTTCTCGCCGAACATCCGGGAGCGGATGGACCACAGCGTGGCCGTCGTGGACTCCGAGGGGAGGATAGTGGCCCAGGCGGAACACATACCGGTCCACCTGGGCTCGTTCTACGTCGGCGTGAAGAACCTACTGGACCATCTGGCCAGAGAGGGCGTGGAGCTGGAGGAGGGCGACGCCGTGCTGACCAACGACCCCTATATATCGGGCACGCACCTCAACGACGTCATGGTCCTCTACCCCGTCTATTGGCGGGGGAGGCTCGTGGCCTATATAGCCTCTAAGGCCCACTACGTAGACGTAGGGGGCCCGTTGCCTGCCTCCTTGAACCCCAAGGCCAAGACCATATACGAAGAGGGCGTCGTCGTCCCGCCTGTGAGGATACTGAGGCGCGGCTCTATGAACAAAGAGGCGCTGGGCTTCATCTTGGAGAACTTCAAGACGCCTCTATATGCTCGGGGCGATTTGGAGGCGCAACTGGCGGCCTCTAGGGTCGGCGCGGCTAGGGTCAAGGACCTGTTCGACAGATTCGGAGACGTCTCGAAGCAGTGGGGCGAGGCGATCGAGTACGGCAGGAGGCTCGCCCTCAACGAGGCGGGCAGATGGCCTGCGGGGCGCTATAAGGCCGAGGACCACCTCGACTGGTCCGGCAGGCTGTTGCCCATAAGGGTGGAGTTGGAAATATCGGAGAGGGGCATCTCCGCTGACTTCTCTGGCACGAGCCAACAGGTGGAGGCCCCCCTCAACGCGGTGTTCGGAGTGACCTTCTCGGCCGTCTCCTTCGCTGTGAGGTCCGCCATCGGCGCTGATATACCCACAAACCACGGCTTCTACAGCGTGGTGGAGGTAAGGGCGCCTCTCGGCTCCATAGTCAACCCCATAAAGCCGGCCGCCGTGGGCGCCGGCAATTTAGAGACGAGCCGTAGAGTGGCCGACGTGACCCTCTTGGCCCTCTCCAAGGCTCTGCCCGGCAGGATACCTGCGGCCGACTCGGGCACCATGATGAACGTCATGATGGGAGGCGTCTGGCGGGGGCGCTACTGGTCGTACTACGAGACCATCGGCGGCGGCACCGGCGGCAGGCCCAACGGCCCCGGCGTATCTGGAGTACATTCCGGCATGACCAACACCCTAAACACCCCCATAGAGATAGCCGAGAGGGAATACCCCCTCAAGTTCACCGCATATAGGATTAGGGAGGGGAGCGGCGGCCGCGGGAGGTATAGAGGCGGGGACGGGATGATAAGGGCGTTTAAAGTGTTGGCGCCCACGACGCTCTCGATCATAGCGACAAGGCTGGAGATAGGGCCCTGGGGCCTAGAGGGAGGAGAGCCGGGAAGGCCGGGGAGGATCGCCGTGAGGAGGCGCGACGGGAGGGTGGAGGAGATAGGTAGCGATACGGTCCAGCTGGAAGAGGGCGACGAGGTGGTGGTAGAAACGCCGGGCGGAGGAGGATATGGAAGGCCGTAGGGAACCGGAGCCGCCCTCATCGCGGGCCTCTCGGCCCCCTCCGCGGCCGATCCTGCCTTGGCCTTCTGCCTCTAAGGCCATAAATCTTTTTCGCGCCTATACGTAGTGGATCCGCCACGTGGCGGAGCCGTATCGAAGGCGTTCGAGAGGACAGAAGCCGATCGCAAAAGTATGTGAATTTCTGGAGGGGCCTAAGGACCACGGGAGGAGCTAGACGACGACTTGTTGGCGGCCGCACTGCGCCTATTGGGCACCCCCCATTAGTCTCGAGAGGTTGCTCTCTGGACTCATGTAGCTTCAAGAGCCGCGGCGGTAGGCGCGTCGATAATAGTCAGCATAAGGGGGCCTCTATACAGCGGCGTCGAGGTTGCTTGTAGGCTGGAAGCCGCGCTGGTGGCCAACATACGGGGGATGGGCTTGATGCCGCTCTGCAACGCCTGGAGGGTCCCCGGCGCCTCCCGCGAGGCTTAGCTGTCCGCGGCGTTAAGTCCGGGACCCCTCGTGGTGCACAGGCGCTCTTATATTGCCGCGGGATTTGCCAGTCTCCGTGCACAAAGCTTTTATACTGGAGTCGTATAGGGGGACATGGATCTATCGTGGGTCCTCAACCCGCCGAGCGGGCTACAT
>JBEULO010000036.1:19465-40239 GCA_041287225.1 Thermoproteus sp. | reverse complement strand
TGTCGATAAGGCCTTGGGGGTCGCGCCGGGGGCCCTCCGCACGGCGGGACGCCTGCCGAACCTGCCGCCGGCTTGAAGCCGCGCCTCTCGACCGCCGCGCCCGCCGAAGCGGCAACTCGCCTAGAGGCCGTCGACGCGTCGATAGGCGAAAACACGGCGCACATCAAGGGGAGGCCCCGGTAGGGTCAAAAAATAACGCCTCCTGCACAGACCGATAGCCCCCGCCGAGCCGGCTTGAGTTAAGAGGCCCGGCGGGTCGCCTCCAGGCCTCCGCGCCGACGTGAAATCGAAAGGCGATACAGGCGGGCCCGGTGGGATTTTTGGGCCGGTTTTCCGCGAACCCACGACCTACGGGTTTCTGCAGGCGGCTTCCGCCGCCCTTAAAAGCCTCGACGGACCTGGCTGGGCCCACCGCCGCTCTACCGGGCTGAGCTACGGGCCCTGATGAGTTGAGTAGTGCTTCTTAAAAAGTTTGTGCCTCTCTTTAAGCACCGCTAGAGGCTTTTTAGCACCTCGGCGAAGATGTAAAGAAGTATTGCACCTACTAACAGGCTCCTCCCCGTATATCTGCTCAGCCTAGTGAAGTAGAGAAACGCGCCGACCATCGCCATTATGACCGCAGTTACTTGAGATATCTGTACTATATAATATTTTAATGTATATTCTAAATTAACTAGAAAATTTGTTCCGAGATTTAACCAATTATTTATTATATTGTTTATATTATCTAATATTTGAGTAGAATTAGTGGAATTTATCGAGGCCGCATAGACGCCCGCGACCAATATGAGGAGGGCCAAGATCCAGCCCGACCTCATATAGTAGATAGACCTTTAAAAGCTCCTATTCAACTTCGAGGTACTTGCCTCCTAGGCGTATTTTCACTTTGATGTTCTTAGCCCGCACGTCGCGGGGATGTACCCCCTCCTCGGCGTATTCTATCACCCCGTCGTCTCTTACATATTCGTTGAAATACGCCGAGAACATAGCCTCTCTAAATACCCTGGCGCCTATTTGGAACAGGTCCTTGGCCTTGCTCCTACATATATGCACTGGGACCTCCCCGTCTATCATGTCCATCATCCTCCTGGCGGCCTCTATGCTGTTGGGTACGTACCCGTCGCCTATCTTGAGGCCTAGAGACTTCAGGGCCTCTATATTGCTCTCGGAGACGTCCAGCTCGTTTATATTCACGAAATCTACAAGGCCCAATTCGGCCAGGGCGTTTATCGCATGGGAGATGCTCCTCTCGAGGCCGGGGACTGCGGGCACCTCGACGCCTACAGATATGCCTGCATATTTAAGGGCGGCTATATGGCCGATCCTCCTCGAAACCTCGCCGAGACTTATGAAGTGTAGCCTCACCTCATCTATGCCGGAATTTATCAGAGCGTTGACCGATGTGTTGTTGAGGCTAGTGGGCCTGGTGTATAGATGTATGTGGAAGCCCCCTCCGAATGCGTCTTTCAACGCAGAGACCACCTCGAAGACCCTTTGGGGGACCTCTAGGGGGTCGCCTCCCGTTATCGCGGCCCCCGCGGCGCCGGACCTTGCGACCTCTAGGACCGCGCCCTCTATGTCCTCTACAGGGACGTCGTTTACATACATGACGTCTTTGCCGAACCTCTGCCTATCTACAGGACAATAGAAACACCTATATCTACAAAGCCCCGTGATGAAGACTACGGCCTTGGCCCCCACTAGACATAAATCGCACCCTCTGGCGATAACGCCGCGTCGTATATTATAATACACGAGAGGCGGCCGATTCAATATTAAAAATATGCTCCATGAGGTTTATGGGCGAGGAAGTTAGAGAGGAGGAGAGAGGCGAGGTTAGATCTGAGCTGGTGACCCGAGAGGGGAGGAAGCTGGTATTAATACGATGGAACACAGGGAAGACCTCGGCCGGGCGGCTCTTCGGGCGTTACGGACCTGGCGGCCGTCCGGAATTCTTCAAGCTACTCTTCGGTGCAGTGGCCGGCTCGCTCAGAGAGCAGTTCGGACCGGACGGCGAGAACATATTTGCGCGGATAAGAGATTCCGAGAAGTTCAGAGAGACCTCGAGGGACCTCTTCGACGGGCTGAAGAAGTGGTTCTTCGAGGAGGCCGTGCCGAAATATAAACTGGAGCGCGGCGATATCTTCATGATATCTACGGAGCTATTATTGGACCCGGAGACCGGCGAGCTGGTTTGGAGTAAAGAGAAGACCGAGCTGGTATATTGGGTCAGAAGCGATAGATGCGGACAGGCCGCAATTCCCGACTACGAGTCGGTCAAGAGGGAGAGAGATGCGCTGGCTAAAGAGGTGGAGAGGCTGAAAGCAGAAAATGAGAAGTTGAGAAAAGAACTAGAAGACGTCAAAGAAAAACTTAGGCAGATAACCAGCGTACTGAGGTAATCGTATACGTTTTTAACAGTTTCTCTTTTTATATATTCCAATCCTTAACTTATGGAACGCGTTGTGGTCCCTCTAAGGCCCTCGGAATATAAGGCCTTAAAAGAGCTATGTAAGAAATACGAGTTGGACCTTAATGATTGTATTAATTTAGCCATAGCAAACCTAATATATATATACAAAGGTCTATAGTAAATCTCTATATTTGTTGGAAAGCTCTAAAAACCTCGAGAACATAATCTTAACTGTCCTCAAATATTCGCTAGAGATTTTGGCATATTTATGGGCAAGCCTTAATTTTATTGGATAGCCAAATTTAAAGAAGGATGAAACAATCTCTATAGGTATATATTCGGGAAATTCCACATAGAACACAGAATCTCCCTTTATATATGTGCCAAGAAACTTACCCACCCTCACGGGTCTTAACATAGAGCCGGGCGGCTCGCCCCTAAGGAGCAACTCGGCGCCGTATAGCTCCGATATGTGTCTTGACATCTCCCTAAACCACTCGCCTGCCTCCCCGCCGAGGCCTCTCCAATAGCGAGCAGCGGCAGGGTCTTTAGAGACTCCTATCATCAAGCCCGTCGGGTCCGCTACATATGGCGTCAAAGGCCCATCTAGAAGAACATATCCTCTCTCCTCTTGTGCGTATTTAATCTCTTGTTGCCTTGCATAAAAATTTATATTTAAATTTTCATCTTTCTTCCTATTTAATATTATAGTTTTTATATTGATATTATTCTTTAAAATTACTAATATCATAATAGTTAAATCTAGATATCGATACCGAATAGTGACATAGCCCGAATCTATAGCGGCGTAGTCTGGAGGCGCTCTGGCCTCAAGAGGCCTCACGACTAGGTCTTTATACTCGTGAGCCCTCGACGCCAACCTAGTCAGCATGTCTTTACTTCTTGGTATCTCTAATTCGGCTATACGTAGTATTTCAGAGATAAATTGTCTCATTAATAAATCTCTCCATATAAAATTTCTAGTATTTTAGCTACAGATTCTCTATCTACAGGTCCTAATATATCTGCCAGATATCCAGGCAGTTGCGCCTCTCCGTCTATAAATTTTTGGAGCGCCAATAGGGAAGCCGACTTTTTATATTTCTTCCTCTCCTCAACTATTATTTTCTTCAATTTCTCTACCAATATCTTTATGTCATCTTTCTTGTTGTATGTTAGGAGCTCACGCTCTAAATATCCAAGTTCTTGATAAAGAGATAGAGGTATGGCCCTTATGTAGAGCGCCTTGTCCAATAGGGAGGCCACGGGTCTCCCTGTATATTTGCCCCACCCCACTATCGCCCCTCCCCTGACCTCGCCTACAGCCACCACCGAGCGCAACTCTCTGCCCTCGAGGACCACCACGTCGTAGAAGTCGTGGGGCGGTCTGGCGTCTATCACCACATCCGCGTCTAGCTTTAACTCGCCCTCCTTCAATATTAACACCTTAAGAGACATACTTCTTAGCCACGAGCCCCTTCTCTGCGAGCGTTTCCAGATATTTGGCCACAGAGCGCACGTCCATCGAGATCTCCGAGGCGAGAGCCTCTATGTTCAACTCCGCACCGGGGCCTCTCGACGCTATTGCGACGAGGAGCTGATACGGCACTTTTAGCTCTGAAGATTTCGCCTTCAATGCCCCCTCCACATCTCCAGAGGAGCCGAGGCGCGTTTTGACCCACTCGGCGATGTTCCTCCTAATTTCCATCTTCCTCCTATATGCCTCATATTCCTCCCTCAATTTTACCGAGTATAGTTTGAGCGACGCCAAGTAGTCCTCAAGCCAGGGCTCCGGCAGGTTGAGGAGCACATTTAGATCTAGGTCTACAGATAGGCCCTTGCCGAGCTCTAGAGCCATGGGGCGCAATGACTCCCATAGCTCTAGCGCCTCACGCGTCTTTTCCAGGATCGCGGCTTCCCTCTCGACTACCTTCTCGTCTAGAGACATGAATTTAACTCTCTGCGGCATTTTCTCGGCTAGTTTTTCCAGCTTCGATATCAGCTCCCTTTTGGCTTTTAGTTCTTGTTCTAGCTCCCTCTTGACGTCCTCCGCCTTCTGTTGTAGATCTAAAATGGCCTTTTTGTGGCGTATCACTAACATGGCGTATTCCTTGACGTCGTTAAATTCCAACGGGATGGACTCCACATCGAGCCTCTTGGCGAGTTTGATCTCGCCGAATAACACGCTCTTGAGGCCGACGGAGACCTCCACGTAGGACTTCAGCTGGCTCGAAAGCTCCTCGAGGAACTTCCTGCTACGCTCTGGGTCGAACTTGACATAGGTCCTATCCCCGCTGGGGACCAGGTAGCCAGTATATACCAAAAGCGCCAGTAGGTCCTCCTCGCGTATATCCCTCCATAAGTTTATAGGGAATAGTCTTGTTATTAGTGATTTAATTTCTTTTTCATGTATTTCGGATCCATTCATCCTTCTTAGTAATATATCTGCAATTTTATTGAAGGAAGACATGCCTTCGGGGGCCGAGCCAGATATAATCTGCTCCGCGGCTTTCAACAACGCGTATTCTTTACGTTCTTTCCCCCGTTTTAGCGCTAGGGTATATCTAAGGACGTTCTCTCTGGCCCTCTCTCTTGCAAGTCTTAGCTCTTCAATTATTTCAAGCGTTCCCGCTTCTTTGCCTAATATTTTATCAATTTGAAACTTTATAATTTTATATTTTAATTTATCTAATTTATCTGCGCCATATATGTTAATATATACATATTTATTCGATGTATCTGTATACGAGTTTTTCCAGCTGATTTTAAGCAACGGAGATATTTCTTGTTCCAATTCGCTTGACAGCAAAGTGCTAGAAAATATATATATTATCATATAATCTATTGGATACTCATCTAATAAACCTTCTATTATCATCCTATTTATATTTTCTTTAAATGCATTCAAATCGCCCTCTCTATCTATATAGGATAATATCACCAGCTCCCTAAACCCCAAGTTGTTGTACCATACGGCCCTTCCACAACACGTCCTCATACGTATCCCGCCCAGCTCTAACAGCCTCTCGACCTCGGCGAGGAACGTGGCGGGCTCCTGTAGCTTTACGGCCAGCTCCTTGCTCAATCTGGCGGCCTCGTCTCTAGACGTGAAGTTGGCGACGTCTTCGCTAATCACATATGCGCGGCCCAGCAGATATCCGCCTAGTTCTTCTATCTCGTCGTCGCTAACGAAATAGATGAATAAAGAGCCTCCTTCAACCACGCTGTAGTATAAATACGGCTCGTATGAGGCGCTCTTCTCGTCGGAGGGCACAATTTCTTTACCTTTTACACCAAGAAACCTATTAATTATATTTATAGCTTCTTTATCTTTAAACGGGATTTTATATAAATATACCATTTTGAATACATCTCTATATTTTTCTTTTATTTCCCGTAGCGGTATGCCGGAGAGTACATACTCTGCCAGCTCCGCATTGGAGAGACTTATCCCCTCTTCCAGAGCCAAATCGACCAGCCCCCTGCCTCTATTCTTCAGTTCGAACAGCCTGGCGGTGAGCTTCAATAAATAACGGGGATTCGCCTCGCCTTTCCTTAATGCTATGTTGTAGAGCGCTGCTAGCTCGTGTAGGGTAAAAGGCCAGAACTTCTCGGGCCTTTTGGCCGCCATATATGCGTCCAGCCTAGACTCCACGACTTCTAAGTAGAGCCAAAACGGGAACCTCGTGTCTAGTGTTATTTCCCTATATACGCGGCCTGTAGTTATATCGAAGACGTCAGGCACGACGTTCTTTAATATCGTGTAGTAGACTTGTGGCGTCAAAGCCGCTATTATCAACACCTTGTCGTAATTTTCGGGGCTTTTCAATACGTGGGAGTAGTTCCTGGGCTCTAACAACGCCCGTACCAACGACGCCAGATCTATCACGGCTTGTCTGAACTGTTCGTTGGACAGAGCGCCGAGTCGGTACATAGCCGCTAGACGCGATAACTCGTCGGCCTCGTCTATCAACACGACTAGGGGGGCCCCTCTGGGCTTGTCCTCTATGCTCTTGAGGAGTTCGTCCTTAAAGCTGTGAGACAATGCGACCCTTACGTATTTCAGCCCCCTCGCGTCGGCTTCTCGTTGCACCTCGTCGAGAAATTCGCTCTTGCCGTAGCCGTACGGAGCTACTACTACAGCCAAGACGTTGTTGTGGGTCTTTGAGACCAGATCGAAGAGCTCGACCGCTTGGGCCAATTCCTTCTCGAAGCCGAGAGCCCTATGTAGCCTAAACAGATGGGTAACTCCCGAGGGGCTGAACGGCGAGTCCACGACATTATACACGCCTATTCCTCTCTCTCCCAAATATATTAGCGATAGATAAAAAGGACGGCGCTACGTAATTCCTATTAAGCGGTCTATTTTATCTGGAGTGCCCATTGAGCGATGTTCTCCCGACAGGCTCGGAGAGATATATGAAGTAGAGCTGGAGTCCTTCAAGAGTGATGATATTTATAGTATTGAACTAATTAGATTTCTATGTTCATTTTGCTATGATAATTCATATATCTACCTTGAAAATAATAAGGTAATAGGATATATTATTACTTGTATAGAGGGCTCGTCGGCCCATGTGATTTCGATTGCGGTGAGGCGCGACTTTAGAGGCAGAGGCGTGGGGAGCGCCTTATTGTGTACAGCCTTAAGGCTCTTAGAGGAGGGGCGCGTCGACAAGGTATATCTAGAGGTGAGGACGAGCAACAAGAACGCCATAAGTCTCTACGAAAAGGCCGGGTTTAAGGTGATCAACACTCTTAAGAGCTACTACAGCGATGGCGAGGACGGATACAAAATGGAAGTAACCGACAAAAAGGCCGTGAAATCTTTCTGTAAAAATTATAAATAATTTACTTTCTTACTATAATATATCTTTATTGCTATAAACATTTGATTAAAAATGTTATATTTATATAGTATTTCGATAAATTCTTCTAGAGATAGATCTCCAGAGAGGTATAGGTGCTCCAACAGACTCTCCACAACTTTCCGACAGTAAAAAAGCAACGTAGCTTTTAACTTTCTGAGTAGATGTGGATATATGCATAACGTCGGGCTCTAAGGGAGGTACTGGAAAAACTACTTTTAGCTTTGTTCTATCTCATGTACTTAAATATATATATAGAAAAGATATTTATATTATAAATCTATCAAAAATACCATATAATTTAAAAACAGAAGTTAATACCGTGTTTGAGGCCAATGGCGCCTCGTTTAGACTATTCGACTTCCCCGCGTTCGGACTTACAGATCGCGTGTTGCTGGACTACTATCTGTCTTGTAGGAATATAGTGTTTGTTGCAGATGAAGATCCGCATACGGTCGAGATAGCCAAGGCCTACTTAAAAATAGCTAGAGGCAATAAACTAGGGGTTTTAATTAATATGGTTATAGGGAGACCTAAATTGAAATATTTAATAGAATATAGGAGATTTGGAAAAATATATTTGATACCTTTCGATGAGGAGTTGCGCATATATAGAGCGGAGGGGCTGGACCCCATAAAGGTGAGGAGCCCAGGCGTCGTCAAGATGGTTAAAGCCGCTGTAGATATAGCGAAGAAGATTAAATAGTACATAGGCTATGTGGTTAAGTGAAGGGCGTCGTCGTCAAGGCCGATGGGGAGAATATATTGCTGGTAGCAGACACCCATGTGGGCTATGAGGCCGAATTGAGGCTCCGCGGTATTTATGCCGTAAGTCAGACCAGTCGGCTACTCGACGAATTGAGGCGGTGGGGCGACGAGGCCGGTGCGAATACTCTGGCCATCCTCGGCGATATAAAACACGAACTGCCCACGCCGAGAGAGACGGCAGCCGAGGTCAGGCAGTTCCTAAAGGACCTCGCGAGGGCCTTTGAGAGGGTCATATTGATACCCGGGAATCACGACAGCCTCATAGAGGAGATCTCGCAGGGTATAGAGGGGGTGTATCTGGCAGATAGCCGAGGGGTTTTGCTGGAGGGCACGAGGCCGACGTTGTTGCTACACGGACACGCGAAGCCGCGCCCGGAGGACCTCATGAGGGCTGAGTTTATAGTCATGGGCCATACGCACCCCGCAGTGCCTATAGTCGACGATGTGGGCTATATCGCGCGGGAGCACGCAATATTGAGGATAGTCCAGGATAAAGACGCGTTGTTTAAACGTATGTACGGCCGCGAGACGGCAGACGCCGGAAAGATAAAGATAGTAGTGCTCCCGGCCTCGCATCCGCTCATCACCGGCTTCGATATCTCCAATCTATCTGAATTAAATAGGGATGATAGGACCATATTGAAGTACATAGATTTCAGGCCCGAATTGATTGAGGTATATCTAACCGACTTCACCTTCCTCGGGACCCTAGACCTCTTTACTAGACGTAGAGAGGACGTTCGGCTTGAGATGGTGACATCATAACTCAGGCGCTGCCCGCTCCCCTCATCGTACCGTTCTGTACGTGTATATTTAAATCATATCTGAGCAACTGCGATATACGTTCGGACTCCTCGAAGCTGTCGTTTAGGCGGACGAGCCCGAGCCTTATACAAGAAGCTCTGGGCAACGCCCTTTCGGTCCTCGCCGACATGTAGACCACGGCCTTCTTCCTATCGTAATATATCTTCTTCAAGACGCCTAGGCCTATCAAGAAGCCCTCGCGGTCTTCTATGCCGACCAATAGGCCCCTCTCAAAGCCTTCAGGAAGCCCGAAAACCCTAAACGAGTTGAGCTTTCTGATCAGCCACTGGTCTGTTATCGCATATACAGTAGAGCCGATTTGATTGGCGTAGACCACCCTCGCGTTTACTATATGCGACAACATGGCCTTGAACTCGCCCGCGAGGTCTATCCCCCTAAAGAGCCCTATGTTGCATAAGGGCGTCTTGTCTAGGTCTATTGATACCTCTCTGACCGGAAATATGAACCTCGCGTAGCTCATCTCCCTATGTATTTTTCTGTCCTCTTTGCTCCTAGCCCTTACGGCCGGCGGCGGCCTTACGGAGATCACGCCGGGGACGCCCGACAATATGCCGTCGAGCTCTTCGCCGATTTTTATCGCAATTACGTTGTTGGGCCTTATCGCGGCCAACAAGGCCCTTTTGTACTCAACGGCCTCCTCGCCCGATATCCAGCCGTCCGTGTTGATTATAACAGAATCTACAGACCACGTCGATTTGGCGTACGAGACGAGCTTCCCCACGGCCTCTATGGCGCGCGGCCAGATTTTCTCCAGGCTAGTGGACTGCATGAATATTGACTTCTCCGCCTGTACCTGCCTCAAACTAGTAATCGGCTTTAAGACTCTACTTATCGATATAGTGGTAGGCGGCCCGATGTCGTTTTGCCCCACATCGGCATCTATTACGGCCACTTTAAGGCCGCGCGACAAGGCCTTATTGGCCAATACAGCCGCCATGGTGGACTTTCCCACATCTATAGCGCCAACCACCGCGGTGACGTCCTTTAGGTCTACCGTAGAGGCAGCTTGCTCCCATTCGTCGAGCACTTCCTCCTCGGGCCTGGCCCTCTCCAGTACCGCATTGGGGCCCAACATAACGCTGATCTTGGCCCTCTCTACGGCCTTAAATGCGAGCCTCCTGGCCCTAAGCACTGTGAAATGTTGACCGCTCGTATATAGGGCGCCGACGGCGTAGACTACGCCCTCCACCACATCCACTCTTGCGGGGCCCTCTACTCTATAGATCTCGCCTGGCTCCATTGAGTATATCTTCACGTAGTATATCGCTCCACCGCCTTTTTAGCCTTAAGGTCTGCGCCCAACGGCGAGTCTCAGTTTTTTATTGCCCCATAGACCATTCCCCATGTCGTGTTATGCCACCATACAAGAACTGGCTTGTCTATTCCCCTACCTCGATAGATCTGGGGAATATCTATACGCCCGCGGCATTACGCTAGAGAGCGCGTTGAAGTCTGAAGAAATCATCGAAAAGGCTGTGCAATTCGTCGAGGAGGCCTTGCGCAAGCCTAAGTCGAGGCCTTGCGTCTCGGGCCAAGAGGTGGAGGCCGCGGCGGCTAGGCTGGCCGTATACATAGTGGCATCTACCGCCAATATTTACGTCTTGAGGAGGTTCGCGGACTCTCAAAGCAAAGTGTTCACGTATAGGCTTAGGAACACGCCGGGGATACAATCCCCCGAGTGCAAGCTCGAAATAGCCGCAGACCTGGGCGTCAAGGCGGCCTTGACGCGCGATGTAGTTAAGGGCTCCCTGCTCGCCGTGACGCACCCCATTGCCGTCAGATGGACCGACTACGTCAAATACGCCCCCCAGGACCCGGACTGGGCTATGATAAACAAGCCCGTCGTCAAGGGTTGGGTGCTACTGCGTATAGACGACTTCGAGAGGATTTTAGAAGAGGCATATGAGACCAAGGTCTTAAAGCTCGCCTCTAGAGACGATGTGGGGTATATCGCCAACTTGTTGAGCAAGACGGATAAGATCTCGCCGCTTCTAGATAGGCTACGGTCCTACAGACCTGTGACGGTCAAGGCCGTAAGCGGCGAGATGCCGCCATGTATGCAAGCGATAATGGACGCCATAAGGAGGGGCGAAAACACGCCTCATGTGGCCCGCTTCGCCATTACCACATATCTGCTAAAAACGGGGTGGGACGTAGAGAGGATAGTAGATCTGTTCAGATCGTCGCCCGACTTCAACGAGAAGATAACGCGATATCAAGTACAACATATAGCCGGACAGATCGGCGGCAAGAAAGAGTATTCTGTGCCCAGTTGCGAGACGATGAACTCCTGGGGGCTGTGCCCGACCAATCTGGGATGTGGGGTGAAGAACCCGATACAATATGGCAGAAGAAATAGCCGAATTGTTAAGGAAAATAGGGCCTAAGGCCATATTGGCCCTAGAGAAGAGAGACCCCCAGTACTTAGCTATATGTAGGCTGTGTCGAGCGAGAGGCGAACGAGACGCCGCGCGGCTCGCCATGTTGAACGCCCTAGTGAGTTATAGGCTGGCGGGCAAGGGCGAAGAACATTGGGAGTATTTCGCCGAGTTTTTCTCTAAAAAGAGGGGCCGCGACCTCTGCGAGGAATTTCTGGAATATTTAAAGGCCAGCCCGTATTTGGCCTTGGCGAGAAACGCTAGAATTAAAAGGGCGCTTAAGGCGTGTCGCTACGAGCCGGATCTAGGAGATCTGGCGAGGACTTGGAGGGACCTAGCAACATTGGTGGGGGCCGATACGGAGTCTAAGACTGTAGTATTTGCTATAAAGATCTTGAATTATGTATATATGTGTTGTAGAGACGCGGATAGACTCCTGCCCGGAGAGATCCCGATACCTGTAGACTATAGAGTCGCCAAGCTCACAGTTTGTCTCGGCCTAATAAGGGCGACCCCCGAAGAGGCTTTGAGGAGGGCAAGAGAGGTCCAAGAGGTGTGGAATAAAATAGCCGAGGCGAGCGGAATACCTCCGCTCCATATAGACACGCTGCTCTGGCTTGCAGGCAGGGTGGTGTTTTATGGGGACCGCGAATATGGGATACCGACGGACTTTCTAGCCTTCGTGAAGAGATTTTGCCACTGATATGACTATCTTCTCAATCTGTTTAAGGCTCTTTTTAGTTGATATGGGTTTAATTAACACTATATAGTTATCTTCTATCTTTATATAATTGGCTTCAATAAGCCTTTTTAGTATTTCTTCTGCGGTCTTATCGCCGGCCCAAAACCGGAGCGCCCTATATGAACGGAGGTATTTCGCCTTTACTCTACCGCCCCTTATGGCCAACTCCTCCAATATATAGAGGGCGGCCTCCGATAGGAGCTTCCGCCTATCGACAACGCTCATAAAAACCCGTCGAGAGGTCTATTTCTATACACTCCTCCTCGAGCTCCCCTTGGAATAAAGGCACGCCGGCCAGCACAGATGCCGTTATCAACATGAGGTCTACCGACTTGCTGACTATGGCGATTGGGGCGTTGCCCTTAATTGCGGCATGCCAGAGCACATAAGGCCCGACTGTAGAGCCCCTCACATAGGGAACTGCCAACACCTTTCCGGATATCTTGACCCCCAACGCCTCTCCCGACTCCGGATCTAAATCGCCTAGAAACGATATAGGCCCTAAATTCGCCACTTCGGCCTTCACGCGGCCGGCCCCCCTGACTATAGGTTTAAGCGTAGGCATAATCTATACATCTAAAGGTCTCGCAAGGCACTACTTCGACTCCATGAAGCCTAGGTATATAGTATACAGACTTCATGGAATCTGTAGCAATTATTTTATATCTTCTAGTATAGGGCGATACTACTAGACATGATCCAGCAAATATATATACATTATATTCTTTTAATTTTCTAGCCAGATCGTCAAGAGCTTTATATACACCCGGCGAGACCGATATGTATATGGGCTTTTTAGCGCGGCCGCGCCCCAATATGTACGAGGCCAACTTCACTACAGTCTCGAAGTCGAGGTGGGGACAGCCCAAATACACGACGTCTGGGCTCCCCATGTCTTTTAGGTATTTGGACAAATCGCCTTCAGAAATAGAGATCTTGTCCCTAAAATCGGCGCTGGCGAGATAACGCCTCCAATTTGGCGTAACGCCCTCAACTACGGCAAAAATTATCGAAGAATATGTGGAAAGAGCTGCGGCGAACTCGCGCCTGGCCTCTTCGCCGTCTAGGACCAAACCGGCGAAATAGGGGATGCCGGACCCCAAGGTCTCTCCAACAAATGCGCCCACTAGGCCGGCCTTTAGGGGGTCTACTGTCATTTTGGCCTCGACGTAGGCCGTAGGGCGCCGGCCTTCAAATGTGTACATAGCTGTCTTGGGGACGAAGCCCGCTATTGCGGCGAGAAGGGCAAGAGGGCCGGGGTTTTTGTCCGACCAGGCGTCTCTAAACGTATTTATGTACGTGATCGCGTTGGACTCGGCCCAGGCGTGCATAGTGCCCGGCCTCACCTTGAGGAACTCGTAGGGGGCGCAGGTCAACATGGGAGATATGCCGATCTTCAAGAAGGCATCTATTACGCGCCGCTGGCCTGCCGCGAATTCGGGCCCCACGTCTAAGACCGACGATATGTCGTAGCCTGCCGGGTTGGAAGTGGTAAATACCTTGACTCTAGCCCCAGAAGACGCCAGGGCTTCTATGAACTTAACGCCGTATTCGCCCAGAGTTAAATACGACACACCCGACACATGTGCTGTCTCTATCTCGACGACATCGCCTCCAGACACGGCGTCCGCTATCTTCCTCACAGCCTCTACCGCATCGACGATCATGGTATCCTAGCCTTTTCGAACATCTTGGGGTCCTTGTCGAGAGGCCTAGTGGCGTCTACGCCGACTTTATACGTAAGCCCCTCGTCGTTAAGGGCCATAGGGTCCAGCGTGGAGCCGCGGACATACGGTATCACGAAGAGGCCTCTGTCGGCCCTAAAACGAGTAGCCAGAGCCCACTCCACGTCGCGCGGATCGTCGGGATCTATATCTTCGTCTACTACTACTACATGTTTCAGGCTCGGATGCGCCGCAAAGGCCGCTAGGGCTGCATTCTTCGCATCGCCCTCTACGTTCTTCCTTATGGAGATGACTGCATGCATCCAGCCGAAGCCTCCCGGCGTCAATCTGACCTTCACGACTCTAGGCACCACAGACGAGACGGCCCTCCAGATTCTCGCCTCTCTCTCAAAGCCCATAAGCAACTGATGTTCAAGGCCGGCGGGAAGTAGATAATGCACCAACGGCGAGCTCTTCAGGACATATATGCGTTTTATCTCGACGACCGGCTGCCTCCTAACTATATCATAAGTGCCCACGACGTCCACACAGGGACCTTCTTCTGCCATCTCATGTGTGATATAGCCCTCCATAACTACTGAGGCTAGATACGGCGCATAAGTGCCGTTGTCCAGCTCGAAGACCTTCAGGCCGCCCATAAGCCTAGCCGCAACTGCGAGCTCGAAGACGCCATATGGCGGCGAAGAGGCCGCCGCGAGCAACACCAAGGGGTGTACGCCCCAGGCGACCGCTATAGGCGTCCTCTCCCCCCGCTCCCGCCATTTGTTATGTATAGTATATAAATGTCGAGGAACTAGCCTCACGACGGCCTTGTCGTCGCTTATAGGAGTAAATCTATGTATCGATGCGTTATACGCACCATCAGGCGCCCTGGCTATTATGACCGCAGATGTTATATAGGGCGCGGCCTCCTTCTCGTAGTACCTGACTAGAGGCAGATCCCTAAGGGTGTCCAGTCGTGCGTATTCGTCTCTCCACGAGCTTATTACGTCTAGACGGCCCGGCGCGTCTTCGGCGCCCAACAAGGCCCTATAGGCCTCCTCGTCGTTGGAGACGCCTAATACCCTCAACAGTTTGGACCTCTTGTCGATTAGGTTGCCCACTCCGTTAAATCCGCCGCCTACTCCATTAAAATACGGCGTATATCTGCCTTCAGATTCCTTCAAGATCCTAGCTATCTCGAACTCGCCATAAGGCGGGCCGTACGACTTCAAGTCGTCTAGGCCTTTGACGTAATCCGCTAGAGACACATAGGGGCCTAGCGCCTCTATTAAAAGTCGTCGTCCGTTAACCTTTAAAAAGCCCTATTGAGGGGGGTGCCATGTCTGAGGGAGGAGAATGGGAGTTTCCAGAGGATTGGGAATACGCTGGCGGCGTGCCGGAGCGCACATTAAAGGTGAGAGCCAAGTGCCCCAAATGCGGGAACGTCTTTGAGGTCGAGATAGGCGAGAGCTGGTACAATATGGGCTTCAGCATAGCGTGTCCTAAATGCGGATATCAATTCCCGATAAACATGTACGGGCAGATAGTCGGCGAGGTGAAGCCACAAAAGCCGAAGAAATAATACAGGAATACTTTTCAAATATCTCGTTGGGCCAACAGTACTAATTTAGTGCCCCGTCCAATAAAGTATATGGAGCCCATAAAGAAAATAGAAGAAGGGTTGAAAGAACTCTACACGGCGAATGTAGGCAAAATAGAACGCGAGCCCGATGTGGACATATACGAACAGGGCGAGAATCTATTGATACTAATAGACCTGCCTGGCTTCAGAAAAGACTCCATAAAGGTCAAATTGTTCGAACACGCCGTGGAGGTCACGGCGTTGCCGAATTCCGACGCTCCGGGCCGCGCGATCGTTAGGGAGAGAGCCGCCAACTTCCCCATACAGAGACGTATAGAGTTGCCGTTTAGGCTGAGAGTCGACACGGCGCGCGCCATATATAAAGACGGCGTCCTCCAAATATCAGCAGTCAAAGCGGGAGAGATCGGAACTGCCGAGCTCAAAATAGATTAAAGTTTGGCCCACTTAAACCCTATCAGTATAACCTCGTTGCTTGGTTTTAACACCGTCGCTAGGGTGAACGTCTTCTTCACCGAATGGGAAAGCCGACCGCCTCTGGCTATATCTATCGCGCTAATTCCGCGATCGGGCTCCAAGAATACTACCACCATAGGCGCGTGGTCTATTCCAGGCCCCTTCTCATATACAGAAAATAAAGCTCCAAACTTTAAGCCGGACTTCACTATATAACCAAGATCTCTAAAATATTTATATATTAAATATATCTCCTCAAAATTTTTAAGGTTAGTTATACCTATTTTTTTGAGATCGTCGGGACCGAGCCTTTCCGAGTCGCTGTATACCTCTAGTACTCCCTTCTCGACCAGATAGAGCGCCTCGTAGAGAGACAAGACGAGGGGGGATTCTATCTTATCGACTTCGTCCAGCTTGACTTTATCCTTCAGCAAGAACTTGCCGTAGAACCCGCTCCTATAAAGCCTGCGGGCGTCCTCTACGTCTTCCACTACTACGGCCAGGCCCTTGAGGACGCCTCTCATCTAATCTTCCTGACGGTGACGACGGTCCCCTCCGCTATGCCTAACGACTTTAAATCCTCCGGGTTTATCCAGACCTCCTGCTGGGGGACCTCCTCGTCGGCGACGGCCCTAAAGGCCCTCTTCTTCTCGCCCTCTACTATTTCGACCTCCTCCACAGAGCCGTAGAGCTCCACTACGCCTTTATTCATCTTGACGCTGCCCCTCTCCACGTCGTCTACCCCCTTGACGCGTAGCCTCCTCTCCTCCCTAGCCGCTTTCCTCTCCTCCTTCTGCGGCTTTAAGAACGGAGGCACTAAGACCTTGCGCCCCCTCTCGATCTCGCCCATGTCGATACCGGCTATACTCTATTTAAGCGTTTCTGAAGGGAACGGCGCCCAGCTCGGCGGCGACCTCGTCGAAGGGGCTGCCGGCCTTTACGCCGAGCGCGAACTCCACGGCCTTGGCCGACGCTATCCTTACTTGCCTCCGCGAATCCCTCTCCCTAGCCGTCACAGTTCCGTCTTTAGGCGTCTCCTCGTCTATAGTGAACGCTATGGGCGTGCCTATCTCGTCGCATTTGGCGTACCTACTGCCTATAGTGCCCTCGTCGTCGTATAGAGCGGCGATGCCGGCCCGCCACAACCTCCTCGCAAGCTCTGACCCCAGCTCCACGTAATCGCGCCTCTTCACTATAGGCAAGACGCAAGCAGTTATCGGCGCTATGTCGGGAGGTAGCTTTAGGTACCTCCTATCGCCCTCTATAACCGCGGCGCTCTCTAGCGTCACGTATAGGATCCTGTCGAGGCCGAAGGAAGGCTCGATTACATGCGGTATGAACTTCTCTACATCTGTACGTCTGACCTCCCGCTTCAAGAACACCATATCGCGGGTGATCTCGTAGCCCTCGACTTCGACCCTATCGGCGCCTCCGGCCAGCAGAGGCGCTATCTGTTGTGAGTTCTTCTGTATGGCCTTTATGACCTCGCCGAATTTGTCGCCAAATTTAGCCCTTAAGGCTTGCGGGTTCGGGTATATCCTTATCTCCTCCACCTCTCTGGCCTCTTTGAGTCTCCTCTCCAGATACATCTCATGTCCGCTATACTTGCTGTGCCTCGAGAGGTCGTAGTCGGTCCTATACGCGTGGCCCGACACCTCGACCCACCCGAACCTCTCTGTGAGTACCATCTGGTCGTACGACTTAGCAGAGTAGTGTGCCCGCTCGTGGGGAAGCTTCCCCAAGAACTTCTGCTTCTCTATTGGGACTCCTAACTCCTTCATGAACTTCGCCGACAGCGCCATAAAGAAGGCCATCCACTCGTTGGCGTAGCCCCTATTGACTACCTCCCGCGCGGTGATCACGAGCGGGTCTGTCTCCCCCTTAGCTATATTCTCCTCGGGCACTATGGGCACCTCGAAGTTTTCCACCTCTGCGAAATAGGGGCAGGTGGGGTTCTGCGGGTCGAAGAAGAGCTCGATCTCCATTTGCGAGAACTCCCTAAGCCTAATCAAGCCCTGCCTCGGAGATATTTCATTCCTTCCGACTCTGCCTATCTGCGCGACGCCGAAGGGCACCCTCCTGCCCATATAGTCCGCCAGACGTGGAAACGCCACGAACATTCCTTGGGCGGTCTCGGGCCGTAGGTAGCCGTACTCGTTGGCGTAAGGCCCTATGGTCGTCTTGAACAGCAAGTTGAACCTCTCCGACTTGCCGAGAGGGCCGCCGCACGCAGGGCATTTTATGTTGTACTTTGTTATTATTTCGTCCAGCTCCTCCCCCGAGAGCCCCTCTAAGTTCAGCTTAATCCCCTTGGGCGAGAGCACCTCCTCTATCAGATGGTCCGTCCTATACCTCCTCCCACATTTCTGACAAGCCACCACGTAGTCCGTAAAGTGGTCCAGATGGCCGGACGCCCTAAAGACCGCCTCGGGCATTACTATAGGGGTCTCCACCTCTATAATGAGGTCCTGATAGGGTAACACAAAGACCTTACGCCACTTCTCCACTATATTGCGCCTAGTGAGCACCCCCAAAGGCCCGTAGTCGTAAAAGCCCCCCACGCCTCCATATATCTCAAAAGAAGGCCAGTAGAATCCCCTCTTTACAGCTATGTCCGCAACGAACTCGCTCCTCTGCATAGGCCTCAAAAACACCTCGCTAATTAATTTAAGCCTAGTCGTACGCCGCCAAGACGTGATCTGTAGAGAGGAACAAGTCAAAATGGTCGGAGCGCCTATGGAGGACACCTTGAGCTTCAAGCCGGGCACTAAATTCGCCCCGACTAAAATAAGGCAGATACTGCCCTACCTGGAGTACAACACGCCTTTCGGCAACGTCAAAAGCCCATGCGATGTAGGCGACGTCGAGTTGCTACAAGGCGATCCCGCCGAGAATTTAAGGCGTATACAACGCCTTCTCGAAAAGGTGGGGCCGCCTTGGGTGATGGTCGGCGGCGAGCATACGGCCACTCTGGCGGCCCTCAGAGCCTTGAGGCCGAAGACCTACGTACATATCGACGCACATATGGATACTAGAGACGAATGGCCGCCAGGACAGAAGCTGTCACATGCTACGTTCGTGAGGCGGGCGGCCGAAGAGCTCGATATCTATGTAATATACATAGCGGTTAGAGCCTATGACGAAGACGAGTTGAAATACGCCAAGTCCATGGGGTTCTCCGTAGTGGAGGGCAACAGGAAGATCTCGAGGGGACAAGTGTTGGACGTCCTGTCGACGGCGACGCGGCCTGTCTACGTCTCCCTAGACGTCGACGTGATGGACCCCTCTGAGTTTCCGGCGGTAGGGACCCCTGAGGCCGGAGGCCTCGCCTTCAGGGAACTAGAGGGCATATATGTAGACGCCCTACTGAGCGTAAAGCCTACATCTGTAGACATAATGGAGTACTCGCCTCCAAACGACGTGGCCGATATAGGCGCCGTCAAGGCCGTCCGGCTGATATTAACTGCGACGAAGATATTAGAAGCCCTCAGACCGCAGGGATCCGTTTGACCATGGGCGATCTCACCTTGAGAATTATCTTGTAGTTACAATAGGGACAACGAATCCCCGGCAAGATCTCCATTTCGCTCCTAGAGAACGTACGTCCACATCTCATGCACATATAGATCTTACGCTCGCCCGCGCCCACAGTCTCCTCCCCGACAGACGGCTCGCCAACGCCCACCTCCTCGCCCATAGCCTGCCGTATCGCCGAGCTATATAAACCTAACCCTCTTCGTACAGCTCCCGCAACCTCCTAACGCCGTCGATCTCCTCGATGAATTCAGCCACGCTCTGGGGGACTAGCCTACGCCAGCTCTGTTCGCCCGACGCAATTAACTGCCTTATATGTCTCCCCGATAGGGTCTCTCTGTCGTAGTAGGGATGATTCTTGACTTCAATCCCGGCGTAACTCAAAGCAGCTCTGACGTAGCCGTTATTGGAAAAAGCCACGGTGAATCGTGGACACCAATGCCTCACATAGGCGCCCCAGAGGCTCGACGCGCCGTTTGTATCGGGCACTGCGCACATCACAAAACGCCTATCGAAAGTCCTAAGAAACATCTCGATCCTCTCGCCTACAGTAAACGGATTGTCCCTAGTAATGCCCTTATCGGCAGAACCGATGACTATCACGATGTCGTCATAACTCTCTAGAAGCCACTCCAAGACCCTGACGTGGCCTAGGTGCAACGGCTGAAAGCGACCTATAAACGCCACCCTCACAAGACAAATTTTAGGGGTGTTTTTAAGTCAGGCAGTATGCCTCTCGTCATCGATAAGTCGCGAGCTACGTCATCACAAGCCAGACCGCAAATCGACATAAAAACTTGGTGGGGCCGCCGGGATTTGAAGTCCCGAGGTCTCCCTCCCCGGGTCCTCGCGGGCCCAAGCCGCGCTTCGGTGGGAGGCTCCCTTATCCTAGAGGGGGTCGCTCCCCCCAGTCCTACCAGGCTAGACTACGGCCCCTTCATCTAAAAGGCACAGCTTTAAAAAATTAAGAGCGCGCTCCCACCATCAAGCTGAGCGCCATTCTTTCCGCCAAGAAGTCCCTAATGGAGATCACGCCATATATCTCGTCGCCCTTCATGACCACCACATGTCGAATCCCCAAGCTCTTCATTAGAGACCACACGGCCTCTATATCGTCGTTGAACTGCACAGTCACTACCTCGCGCTTCATTATGGAGTCGACGGGAGACGTGGGGTCCGCGCCGGAGGCCGCCGCCCTCACTATATCCCTCTCGGACACAACGCCGACGAGTCTGCCGGACGAGACCACTGGGAGGAAGCCGATCCTCCTCTCGGCCATAATCCTAGCGGCCTCCCTTATGGAGGAGCCCGACTCTATAACTACAACAGGCCTTCTAGCAATAGCTCCAGCCTTCATGGTACTAACTATACAACATAGTTTTAAGTTTTTAGTTTCTATCCAATATTAAAAATAGGTAGAACTATTTGATATAAACTAGATGAAAATATAAATGTATAGACACTAAGCCCTATTAAGAAAAAGCCAAAATCAATAAACTAAGTCTACCAGCTCTGACTAGAAT
>JBEULO010000036.1:0-19365 GCA_041287225.1 Thermoproteus sp. | reverse complement strand
GAGGCTACTAGCACCGCTAAAATTATATCGAGTTTCGTATCGCCTGCTCTGTACACTCCATCTGGCGAAGTATTAGGGAACACTTAAGAGTTCTGTGCACGACGGATTTGATGTAGTGTATCTTTAAGATTTTTGCAATCATGTTATTATAACATAATTATATATCCTTTTTATTTCAAATTATTTTAGCTTTATTACATAGATAATAATATTATAAATTAGAATAATATTTGCTGTTATAGTCCATGAGTTTCAATTCTACTTTAGTGTTAGCTCGGGCAAACTAACAAAGCGCGCTATTTTGCCGCCCTTTCCGCCAGCTTTTCGGCCAGCGTAGTCCAGAAAATTTCTGCCAACTCGTTTTTCTTCGGCTGGTAGCTACTGGCCGCCTCGAGCACCAGCTCGGCTAGCTTCCTCTCTTTTTCGCTTGGCTTTAGTCCGAGGGCCTCTAGGACCCATGGGTTCTCCTTTATAAATTCGGCGAGTGCTTCGAGGAGGGCCTTCGCGGCGGTTTTTATCGTATCGTGGTCTAGACATGGCTTTTTCTCCCCCTCTTTTTCGATTGACGTGAATTCTCGCCGTAGCTTCTCCACTTCTTCTTCTGGTATGAGCCATTTGTCTCCTTCTCTTACTGCCTTTAACCTGCCTTTTCTGGCCCAATACCTGACCGCGGCCGGGGTTACGTTAAACATCTTGGCCACCTCCTCCGTGGTGTACATCTTCACGACCGACTTACTCACTTTACGTAAAAAGTTTTTCGCTCGCTCGGAGAGAGAAGCGGTTTTGCGCAAACTGCTTTCTCTGGCTCTAGATTAAATACCCCCTCTGTCTTACGTCTTATGGATATGGAGCCCTTGGTGTTGCTTATAGCTCTAGGCGCCTCGGTCGTTTCCTATATAGCCGCTAGGCTCGGCTTTTCGCAACTTATGGAAAAGCTGGGGGTCGAGGTCACGGCTGTGTTCAACGCGATCTCCGTGCTTTTGGCCGTAGTGATATTCCTGGCCGTGGCCTCCTTCGCCTATAACGTCTACGCGCTCTTCTTGTTGATGACGACGTTTTTGGTGTTGGCTTTGGTGGGGCTTTTGATAGCTTTGAGACATCTGATAGAGGAGTATTCGGCCGGCGTGTTCATCTCCAGAGTACATGGAATACATATCGGCGACTATTTGCAGGTAGGCAAGACGGCGGGTTACATAGTGGCTATGAGGCCGACTTCGTTAGTCATCAGGGACTTTAAACGTAATCTGGTCCACATTCCGTACACCAAACTGATACACGAGTCGTTTCATTTAGTCAGAGTTGAGGAGGGGCATGAGATTAGAGTTCATATGTATATGCCATATGGCTCTGACGTGAATAGGCTCAGAGTCGAGCTGGGCCATGTGGCTTCTGAATTCGGCGTCGAGAACTTCAAGATAGACGTGGACCACATAGGGTATAGGGGGGTTGTCTTGACCGCACGCGGAATCTTGAGGGACCCCAGGAGAGAGGAAGAGGTTAGGTATGCCCTACTTGACAGGGCCTACGCCTTTCTTGCTACTGGCAAGAAACAACGCGGCGCCAGCGGCGGCCCATAGCGCTAACGCCCAAATCTCGTGATACTTGACGATTAGGGATAGGGCGAGGCCCGTCGCAGTTAGCACCACGCCCGAGGTCCCCACTAGGGATATCCCCCTTATTGTGGGCGTCCTCAAGGCCCCGTAGAGCTCGCCGCGGCGCACTTCCAACAGTAGGGCCAGGGACACCATTAGGTAGTTTATGAGCGAGGCCACCCCATATATGTCGGCAATTATGTAGATCTCCCCTGGGCTTAAGAAGGCGAGAGCTACTGCTACGGACAACATTATGGACACATAGGGCGTCCTGTACTTCTTATGCACCCTCGAGAACGGTTTGGGCAACATGCCCTCCTCGGCGAGCTTGTAGACCAGTCTCGAAAAGGCGACAAAGCCCGCCAGGGCGGCCATTATCTGCACGACGGCGGTGGTTACGCCGACTGGGAACACCAGCCACGTCCCATACGGCAGAGACGCCGCTATGTTGACCACCGCGGTCGCGGGGTTCGACGCGACTACGCTGTACGCAACGCTGTTCATTAAGAGCGCCGTGAGGCCTATGCCGTAGGCGGTGCCTATGCCGGCGGCGAGTATCGCGGCCCTTGGCACTTGTATAAGCGGCATCTCGGCCTCGCCGGCCAGCTGACCTATCGCGTCCATGCCCGTATAGCCCCTAGACGCGTAGGAGAGGCCCGCCCAAATGTCGGCGGCCTTCACGCCGCTCCAGGCGAAATAGGGAGGCGCCGTCCTGAGCTCTAAGATCAAGCCCAACAACACGGTCGCCACGCCTATGAGGGCCAGGTCCAATACGGCCACGGCGGCTGAAACTCTGGCCGACTCCTTTATTCCTATAAATGTAAGTACAGCAAGACTTAACGCTATAACAAATGATAAAACCCTAATAATTATATATGGGATATAAATTCCATAATAAGATAACATACTTGATAAATAGAGAGCTCCATCGAGAGACCCATATGCGACCATTACCGCCTGGTCGAAGGAGAGGAGCCAGGCCGAGAAGAAGCCGGCGGTCTTCCCCAACGCCGTCTTGACGTATAGGTACGACCCGCCGGTTTCGGGGAATCTGGAGCCCATCTCGCCGTAGGCCAGCGCTATGGCGGTCATTAAGGCCGTGCCGTAGAGGACCACTAGGAATGTGTGCTGGCCGGCCGCGGCCGCTACGACTCCTAGGATGAAATAGAAGGTAGATTGGCTGTCGGCGTGTACGAGCGAGTATATGTCGAATACCCCCAATTTGCGCCTCAGCCAGTCTCTGCTCATGATAGAAGGTCCTTCAAGGCCTCCAGGACTCCCATCGCGATTAAGTTGTCCCCCTCTTGTATCACCGCGTCGGGCGCGGTTATTATCTCATCTCCTCTAATCAACGCGGCCTTGACCCCGTAGGACTCCTCCAACTCGGCCAAGCTCTTGCCTATGGCCTTAAAGTCGGCCGTCACGAACATCTCTAAAAGCCCGAAATCGCCTCTTAGGGGGGTTATTTTGGTATACTTTAGGTTTAACACCCTATAGAGCCGGCCGAGGACGCATTGAGATGCGCTTATCGTAACTATGCCGTATTCTTCGGCCTCCTCGACGTAGACTTGATTTCTCATAGTTGCGATAACTCTTGGGACGCCTTTAGACCTACATATCTTGCCTATAGATAGATTCAGCTTGTCGTTAGGAGAAATTAAAATAGCTATTTCCACATCTTCAAGGCCTATATTATCTAGTACTTCCTCGTATGTCTCGGCTTTAACTGTATGTATATATACTGGATATTTAATAAACTCTTTACCTCTATGTTCGCTCGATATAAGGTGTATTGTATATCCGTTTTCGGCCAGCGCGTCGACGACCATTTTAGCCAGATCGTCGCCGCTGTCTAGTACCAGCGCCCTTCTAGCCACATCGCAAATGTAGAAACCGAAATATAAGTTAAGCGCCGTAGATCCCCCTATATCCCGGCCAGCAGTACTAGCAGAACCGCCACTACTAGATATATAGGTATGGCGCGGCGCGCTCTCTTCGCTATATATAATTTTATAATATTATAATAAATATATAAACCTATTATTAATAAAGAAGTTGTTATAGATATATTATTTATAATAATTGATATAGTTGATAATAGAAAAGAAAGCCCAACGGCCATTCTGGCCAGATTCGTATAGCCTCTATCTGTCAGTCTAGCCTTGACTAGTCTCCTCAGCAAGACCTCTCCGAGTAGCGACAAGAAGTATATAGCCGTCAAGGTCCCTACGAAGAGAAGGGGGTAATAGGCAATGGGGTTCTCATATGCAGGTCGGAAGGACCACGCGACTTTAGGCAGGAGGACCGTCGAAGAGGCCGCCGAGAACAACAACAGGTGCTCCCAAGGCGCGTGGGCCGCTATGGGGTCCCCCAACAGCAAGACGAACTCTCCTTGCGTATGGGTCAGTCTAGAGCGTAGGGGTTGCCGCCAACTACCGTAACGAGTCCTCATGAGCTTGATGAAGAGGTCGTGGGACTTGATCCCCATGGCCCTAAAGACGTATATATCAGCCTCGACCTCTAGAGTCCTCACTAACACGAATAGGAAATAGGCGGTAGTGGCAACGAGGGCTACAGAAAAGACGTAGACATATGCCGGGAGCGGACCTATAGCCGAATAGGTCGACGGCAACGCCGACATTTCCCCGTATAGCGCCGACCCCACGACCCAAATCTTGGCGGGATGTTTGAACTTGGCGTGGGCCTCCTCGTGGAGCTCGACAAATCTTTCCAGCTCGGGGTCCTCCCCTCCGCTCAACACGACGAAGGAGACCCATCTAGTCAAGCCCCCTGCGGTGAACCCATACGGCTTGGCTCCCGCTCGCCTGTATTTAACCAGATGCGCCCCCTTGCTGATGCCGAAATAGCTACCGGCTATTTGTTCCTCTAAGAATATCGCCAGTATAAACAGAGATGCGCCCAACGCCGATAGCGCCAAATAAGGACATAAGCCGTCGCAGGGAGACATATTGAGCGGCTCTATCAGGGGCGATAGGAGGCGGGCCAAGTAGGACAAAAGGTACAGGAGGGCCAGGCCCGTGGGCACTAATATGGACGACGCGACGAGCAACAGCTTGCCTATAGTTATCTCCACGCCCAATCCGAAAGACCTATTTTAGTCGATCCCAATCTTTAAAACGGCCTCGTTTCAGAGGCATATGCATAGAGATAAGGCCGTGGGCCTGGCCTTGATGGCGCTGTCCGTTATAGTGATTATAGTCTACGCCTGGCTTGTCTTCTTGACTAAATACGACATAGCGGTCTTGAAGGTCACGGCGTTTTTGGCCGTGGCGGCTATATTCGGAATATTGGGCTGGGTCGGCTACGCGTTGGCCACCACCCCGCCGCCTAAGCCCATAGAGGAGATAGAGAGGGAGGTGGAACAAGCCTTGAAGGAAATAGAAAAGCAGATGCAGGAAGAGGAGAAGAAACAATAAGACGCCTTCGATGCAAATATTCAGGCCGTATGTAGATTGGGCTAAGTCGGCGCGTATTCTCGACGATAGAAGGTTGGGAAAACAGAGGGCGGAGGCCAAACAAGTCATTTTGGCCATATTGAGGAAGTTGGGCGTGCTTAATGACGGAAAGAGGGGGTGGTTGAACCATCCGATAGTCCTAATGTACTTCAACAACGGCGTCCCGTACATCGAAGACTTGGTCGGGTACTTCGACGCCGTAGTCGATGAGTGGCGCTCTAGGGGGTTTACAAATATCGTGACTCTATCCGACGTGAGGGAGCTAATTAGCCGAGTGAAGGGCGCCTCTGGGACTCCCATCACCCACGTCCATGAGGTCGAATATAGGAGAGTACTACTACTCAAAGACCCCTGTTATTATATCGACAAGTTCAGCCACGAAGAGCTATTGGAAATATTAGAGACGGAGCCCACGCCGATAAAGGGGATAAACCTTTGGATCTTCGACGTGTACAATGGGTACAAGAGGTTCGTGGCCGAGTTGAGGTCTGGGAGGAGGATCTGCGACTCTATATTTCCACGGAGCGTCTCAACTTCTCGAAGCATTTATCGCAGAAGCCGGGCCCTTTGAGGTCGGTGTCGATTATAGTATTGCTGAAATACATAATGCATCTGGGGTTTCTGCAATGGCCTAGCCCCAACGTGTGGCCCAGCTCGTGTATTATCTCTTTCGCCAGCCTTATGTCGAATAAAGGCGACGACGGGTCGAGCCTCTTGGTGAATACCACCGCCTTGTCGCCGTAGGCCGCCCCGAAGACGAAGTTGAGCCCGGGGACGTAGCCGTCGGCGTCGACTACATATACGCGCCTCTGCCGGCCCGCCCCAGTAGGTCCCAACAGCTCTAGCAGCCTATCGGCCCGAATCTGCATCCTGGAGGCATCTAGGGCCTGCGCCTTTAGGGGCGTCAGGTCTACACGCTCCGCGCGGACCTCCACGAGCCCTCTAAACGAGGAGGCCACGACCTCCACGACAGACTGCCCTATTTCCACCTCGGAGAACACCAACACCCTAATCACTTTATTATTCGAGCCATGGGCCTTTTTATGAATAAAGTCCTCGAGGCTCTGGCCAGGAGGGCCGTAATAGGCCATAGGGGATATCCCTTAAGGAGGCCGGAGAACACGATAGCCTCCTTCCTTGAGGCCATAGGGGCGGGGGCCGATATAGTGGAGATGGACGTACACAAGACCAAAGACGACGTGTTGGCGGTGGTGCACGACCCAGAATTGAAGACTCCAGACGGCGTTTTAAAGGTGAGGGAAGTCGTATGGGCTGACCTCTCGGGCTATAGAGTCGGCGGGGAGCGCATCCCCACGCTCGAAGAGGCGTTATCCGCAATAGACGGGAGGGCTGGCGTATTTATAGAAATAAAAGATGTAGAGGCCTCTGCCCTAGTGAGGGAGGCCATAAGATCTACAGGGGCGACCTCGTGGGCGGCCGTGATAAGTTTCCATAAGGAGGCTCTTGTGGGCCTAAAGGGGCTTGTGCCTCTAGGCCTTATATACGCGCGGCCTCCTGGCGAGATCTTAGAGGCTAGACGGCTCGGGCTGGATATGGTGCTCCCCCAATATAGGCTGGCGACCGCCAAGGCCGTGTCCTTCGCGCATAGGGCGGACTTGAAGGTTGCGGTTTGGACTGTTAACGATGCCTCTTTGATGGAGGAGCTCTGGCGTAGAGGCGTCGACGCCATAGCAAGCGACGACGTCGAGCTCGCAGTTTCAGTCAGAAATAAGCTCCGCTCTTGAAGATGGGGCGAGGCGGCTATTTGAGCCTAATTTTGGCGGGTTCTGTGACCGGGTTCATATGGGGCGCCAACCAGACTGTGCTCTCGATATATTTATACAAGATCGGATTGACGCCGGCGCAAGTAGGCATAATCTATGCGTTGTCTACTACCTTCATGACGTTGGGAGCTCTCGTCATGGGCTATCTGGCCGACCTGTACGATAGAGTCCGCCTATATTACGTCTTGTCTTCCGCCTCGGCGGTTCTCACCGCCCTTATGGGTCTGCCGAGTCCCTCCGTGGTGGCCGTCTCCTATATTTCGACCAGCTTCCTAAACAGATATACAGTATACAACGCCATACTGGGCGACTACGCCAAGAGCAGAGGCATATCCAACGAGGCCTTCGCCTATTCTGCCGCTCTGTCTTCGTTTTTCGCGGCGATGGGCTCTTCGTCGGCGTCCATAACGGCTTTAGGGCCGGCGGGCTTTAGAGCACTATTTGTACTGGAGGGCCTCGTGGTGGCGCTGTCCGCATTGTTTATAGCAATCGCCGGGCCCGTATCTAAAATCGAACGCGCGAAGTTCTCGCTGAACCTCAAAGAGCTGAAGTCGTATTGGCTGTTGAAGAGGCTAATCCCCGAGTCTATTATAGGCCTGGGGGCCGGGCTTATAATACCTCTATTCTCCTTGTGGTTTTATCTGAAGTTCCACGTGTCCGTTATGAGCCTGTCCATCTCATACGCGCTGTCCGACTTGACCCTATCTGTGGGGACCGCCGCCGCCCCCCTAATAGCCAAAGCTCTAAAGAGCAGAGTTGACTCCATAGTGGTCCTACAGTCTATCGCAACCGCCATTCTGGCCGCCATGCCGTTTATCAGCATCGCCGAAGTCGACTTGGCCCTATTTGTGGCCAGGACGGCCCTGATGAATATGGCAAATCCTCTCCTCTCGGCGTTAATAAACGACTTGGTGCCGCAAGAGGAGCGCGGCAGGGTCTTCGGCGCATGGAGCGCCTTAAGCAACATACCGAGGGCTCTAGGCCCCTTGGCAGGGGGCTACCTAATGGACTTGGGCTTTATCGATGCGCCTCTATTCATGACGGCTGGGCTATACGCGTTTGCTGTAATTTTATTTAAAATACTTTTCAGAAATATAGATTAGAATTTACTTAAAAATTCTAGTATATCGACATCGCATTTAGCCAGTTTTAATATCTCCTCAGAGGAAGCTAGAGCTTCATCTAGATCGAACACTAGATCTGCATCTGCTGGGGGATCCGGCCCTATATGTACTTTAAAGCCTAACTTGGCATCCCTAAAGCCCTCAATTATCACGATATCGACATTTAACTCACTCAACATGAACCTATTGGAGAAAAAAGCCCACATGCCGCCTCCCCTTAAGGCTACGACGTCGGCCCCCGCCGACTTCATCCTATAGCTGTCTTTGTCCGGGATGTCGGGGATGTGGTGGCTTTGTTTTACCGCAAATACTTTAAGCCCCCTAGCAGAGGCCAGCGAGATGAGCCTCTCGGCTAGTACCGTCTTGCCTACGTCCTTATTGCCGGTTATCTGTATCACACAAACCACCTCCCCAAATCCCTTAAGTCCCTATAGAACAACATCAGGACCTTGTCCCCCCTCTTGGCCCCTCCAGGCGGGATCAACAATATGCCGGACGCCTCTGGGTCTGTAAAGGAGTGGTGTTTAGTCTTTAACGGCGTCGCGAAAATCTCGCCGTCCTTATATTCGACCTTGGCTCTGACGAATTGGGCCAAATCCCCCACTACGTCTGTGGTGAGAGTGGCGTAGGTCCAGCCGCCAGCTGGGCCGGCGGCCACGTTGGCCACCTTCCTCATAATGGGCTCTACTATACGTATAGCGCCGTGCAATGCGCTGATGGGATAGCCGGAAAGGCCGAAGACCGCTTTGCCGTCTACAACAGCAACAGAAGTCGGACGGCCTGGCTTCATCCTAAAGCCTCTTATCCCCGTAAGTCCCAATTTGTAGAAGTGGTCTATCTCGCTGGGGCCTGCGCCCCCCGTTATTATCACTGCATCTACTCTAGGCAACACCTCCTCGATCGCCTTTTTCAGCGCCTCGTTGTCGTCGCCCATAACGCGTCTATCCGAAATCTCTACATAGGGCATGAAGTTACGTATATACCATTCGACGAGAGAGCCCGTCGACTCTATCACCTTACCTCTAAGGACCAGCTCGGCGGCCTCGTCGGGATCGACGGGGGGTTTTATCAGCTCGTCGCCGGTGGAAAACAACGCCACTCTGGCCTTCCTGTAGACTTTAACTCTGGTGACGCCTACGTCTAAGAGGCCCACGATGTCGAAAGCCGTGAGCACATAGCCCTTTTTCACGAGCACAGAGCCCTTTGAGGCATAAGAGCCCGGCGGATCTACATTGTCGTAGGCGTTATATTTCCGCTGTACTATTATCTTATCTCCCTCGCGCCGAACGGCCTCTTCAGGCACCACGGCGTCTGTGCCCTCAGGCAGGAAGGCGCCTACAGTGACGTAGAACGCCTCGCCGCGTTGGGCTTGTGCGTTTCTATACTGGCCCACAAGGACAGAGCCGACTACTTTAAACTCGCCGGGCGTCTCGGCGGAATTTACTGCGTAGCCGTCGTAGGCGGCTCTAGGCCTGGGCGGATAGTCGTGGGGGATTGTTACATCTCGTGCCGTCACAAAGCCCATCGCGTCCCATGTGGGGACCGTTAGGACGTCCTCTATGGTCTTTACGAGGGGCAACAAATCGGCTATTTTAGAAAGAGGCGTCGGCTTCTCTAAATATCGCATTAACTCTACGGGACTGGAAAATTTTTATTTTTTTCGGCTATATCCGCTTGGCGACGACCAGCGCGTGGGCTACGTCGTAAGGTTCTAGGTGGACTGTGTCCAATATGTCGTAACCGCGTTCCTTCAACGTGTTTATCTCTTGTTTGAAGGTCTCAGAGGGCTCCTTAGTGACGTCTATGCTCATGGCTTTTATCACCAACATGACATATCCGCCCTTCTTGATGAAATAATCCGCGTTGTCGGCCAGTATCTTGGCTTGCACCGGTTGTGCTATATCTATATAAACTATATCGACCCCCTTTATGTAATGCGAATATTGATATGGAAATCTCGCATCGCCCAGTATGGGCACCACGTTCCTCCTCCCCTGGTCGACCAGCTTCTCCATGAACTCTCTAAATACCCTAGGCGAGAACTCCACAGAATAGACAAGGCCCTTCTCGCCTACTATATCGCTCACATGGCTCGGAGTGGTCCCAGAGGCGGCGCCTAGGTACAACACGTGGCTCCCCTCCCCAATAGGCATCTCCTTCAGCCCGTTGAGTATCGCGGCCGCTAGTTTCGACCTATATGGGTTCCACTCCCTGTACTCGACATCTTTCCATTTTATTAAACGCTCGCCGTATACCCTCCTGCCTGGCGTTAAATTCCTAGTGGCCAGGCGCTCCGAGCCGTCTTCAAATCTGGCCACATAGACTCCAGCAAACCTCTCGTGGGGCTTGACGTCGACGACCTCAATAGACATAGCCCAGATCTAGCCTCATGCTTTTATTCTTTCCGGCTCGGCTTTTTCGCCGAGGGCTTCCTCGGCGGGGGGCCTTGTCTCCTCTCGGGCGCTCTGGCGGGCTTCGCGACGGGCGCTCTAGGCGGGGGTTTTGCGTAGAGCGTCTTGATCTCTTGTATACGAGCCAAGAGGTCTTCTTTCAACTTTACAGATATGAAGTTTCCAGTAAACGCGTCCGCCTTGGCGGCTATGGCCAATTTGGCCGCCAGAGCCCTCGCTATTTTGCCTCTTTGCCACCTCGGAGCCCGGAATATCTCCGGGTATTGGAATATAACGCCGTGTTTAGGCGGCTTCCCGCCTGTCCTCAACGCCCTGAATAGCGCCTTCTCTGCGCCCAATACCTGTATCGTAGACGCAGGCAACATGGCGAGCCTCATGAGGCCGCCTGCCAGTTTTATCAGCCTGGCGCCTAGCAACGAGCCCACGAGCTCTCTGACGTTAGGCGCGACGTCCTTCATGGCCTCATCGATGTATTCAGATAACTTATTTCTATAATCATCTAATCTTAAATAGATATCTGCATAGGTCTTTATTTGATCCAAATCCCAATCCGACATATCGGCGCCTATGCTCTTTTTAGCTGCGTCGACGATCCTCTTTATCCTATCGTCCGGCGCGTTCTTCAAGACGGATTTGACGGTATCTAGCGTGTATTTAGACCTATGGCCCACCTCCCTCACTAGAAGCACATATTCCCTGTTGTCCCTCACGAGCTCTTCAAGCTCGGGGAAATGGATGCCATACCACTCCCTTATGCGCGACGCGATGAGGTTCAACGTCTTGTCTATATCGTCGACCGTGCTGATCGATTGGGCTATGAATAGGTCGCGCTTCTCTACGGCTTGTCTCAACTTCCTACGGGTGATTAGATCCGAGACCTCCAACAAGAGGGCGTCGTATTCCTCTTTGGAGACGCCCAATTTGGGCAGATAGAAGTCCCAGAACTTCCTCCTAAATTCCACCACGACGGGATCCGGCGCCTCGTTGGCGACCTCGACACCTTGTAGCGAGGCGGCGAGCCTCCTGGCGAGCTCGGGATCCTCCAAGACTATTTTGTCCTTAAGCCTACCCGCCAGCTCTATTAGCTCCGGGATCGGCGACGATTTTTCGAGCTCGACGAGCTTGTCCGCTATGAGTTCGGGCTTCCTCTCGAAAAGGACCTTGTCGACTATATTGCCTTGATCGTCTAGGGCTATCAGACCCAGTATGTCCGTCGCTATGTGTATCGTCATCGAGGCTTACTCCTCTAAAGTCTTATTAACCTTTCTCCACCGTTATTTCTCTTAACGCCTTCATCACGTCCATCGAGTCTATCCTCCCTCTATATCTCCTCATGGCCTCCTTAAGCGCCCTGTCGGGCCCCACCTCCCTCACGAGCTCCTCAACTATCTTTTTGACCTCGTCGTAGGGCATCCTGACGAGGCCGAGCCTCTTGGCGGCCTCCAACACGCTTTCGCCTTCCCTCATGGACCTCAATATGTCCTCCACGGCCTCTTTAGTTATATTGCCTCTATTCAACTCCGCCAAGACCGCCTCTATTTTCTCCGGCGTGATCTCCACGCCCTCTCTGGCTAAGGCCTTAGCCGTGTTGAGCAGAATACCGGCTATTTGCGTCGGAGGCACGTTGGCGTATTTCTGCACGAAGTCGTTGAAGTAGTCCAGCCAGGGGGACTTCACGAGCCTCACCGCCATGTCCCTATTGATCCCCATGGAGATTATCTTCTCTATCTCGGCCTCTAGGTTGCGCGACGCTATCTCTTCTGCTTTCTTCTCTATCTCGAAGGTTATCCTCACGGGAGGCAGATCGGTTTCGGGGTACATCCTGGCGGCGCCTGGTCTGGGCCTCATGAAGCGCGTTGTGCCGTCTGGATTCGCCGCCCTGGTCTCTTCCGGGACCCCCTCGAAGGCGCGTCTAAGCCTCTCTACTACAATTTCGGCGGCCTCGGCGACTTCCTTCGGGTTTACGCCAGATAGGAGTATATAGGCAGGGGAGCCCAGTTTTTGTTCTAAGGTCCTCACTTCGTCGGACGTTATGCCATATCCCGGCAGCTCGTCCGAATGCATCAAACCGCCTAGCTCGGTCCACGCCCTTACGTAATCCGCAAGCTCCGTTCCGAAACGTCTCCCCGGCTGTACCTCGAACCCCAATAGCTTCTGGAACCCCGGGGTTTTGACGGCGTAGACGACCCCTCCGGCCTCTACGACCTTCTTCAAAATCCTAGAGGACGTGTTCTCAAAGACGTCTGTGACGTCCACATAGCCCCCCTCGGGCTGAGGCGCGCCCCTATTGGCCAGCTCCTCCTTTATTTTTAGCAGATTGAGTTGGCGGAGCACTTCGTACTCTACTACCTTGGGTATCAAGTCCAACCTCGGCACCCCCTTAATCTCCGTTTTGGCACCGCCGGCGATAGAGACGTTGACGTCTTGACGGACAGTCCCTATCCCCCTTTTGGCTCTGCCCGTCACCTTGACGCTGTATCCTATAATCCACGCGACCTCCTCTACCTGTTGCGGGTCGTACTCCATGGGCGACGTTGATATCTCGACTAACGGTATGCCGAGTCTGTCCAGCCTATAATAGACGTATTTGCCCTCCTCTTTTATCTTCCTAGCGGCGTCTTCCTCCAACGCTATTGTATCTACGTCTATACGGTAGCCCAAAATTTTCGTGGAGCCGTCGTGGGCTACGAGCATAGTACGCTGAAAGCCCGACGTGTTGGAGCCGTCTACTACTATCTTCCTCATCACGTATATTTCATCGTAGAGTTTCGCCCCGAATATCTTGGCGGTAGCCACCGCCGTAGTTAACGCCTCCTCGTCGGGGAGGTGCGGCGGCTCCTCGTCCAGTTCTACTAGACATGTGGTGTCTCTATATCCCTCATAGACGAAAACGCGCCTCTTCCTGACCTCCCAAATCGCAGCTGGATCGATAGCGCCCAGCTCGCTGAGAGCTACATGGAGCCTCCTAGTCACTCTGAAATGGGGCTCGTCGTCGCGTAGGACCGGCGGACATTCGCAGAACAGCTTCCGCTTGGTGTTTAGCTGTATATGTATCTCCAAGCCCGTCTTGAGGCCCAACGCTCTGTAGTCCAACTTCATTTAGGTCTGCTATCGAGATACTATAAAAATAAAGACGCCCAAGCTGGCAGGGTGTCGCGTAGGAAGAAGCTGGGCCAACATTTCCTCAAGGACCGCTCCATAGCCGAATACATGGCCGGCTTGATCCCCGAGGGCTCCGTGGTGCTGGAGGTCGGCGCTGGCACGGGCGTCTTGACTCTAGAGCTGGCCAAGAGGGCCTCTAAAGTATTCGCCGTAGAGCTCGACAGAGCTCTCGCAGAAAATCTACGCGCGGCGGCTCCGCCCAACGTGGAGGTGATAATCGGCGACGCGCTGAAGATAGAATGGCCGTCTGTAGACGTCTTCGCGGCCAATATACCATATTCTATCTCCTCGCCGCTTTTAATGAAGCTGGCCGCCAGGAGGCTCCCTGCAGTGGTCATGTTACAGAAAGAGGTGGCCGAGAGGCTCTCGGCGGAGCCGGGCACCGAGTCCTACGGAAGGCTCACCGTAGCGATTAGATGCAACTACGACGTAGAGGTGTTAAGAGTAGTGCCGCCCCATGTCTTCGCGCCGCCTCCCAGAGTGTATTCGGCCATCGTGAAGTTGACGCCGCATAGGCCCTGCGTAAACGACTTTAAGGCGTTCGAAAAGTTCACGGCCATGTTGTTCTCCCAGAGGCGGCGCGTAGTGAGGAAGGTATGTAGAGGCGATGCGTTTGGAGACAAGAGGGTATATCAATTGACCCTCGAAGAGGTCGTAGAGCTGTTTGGGAGATGCCGATCTTGAAGTTGCTCTTCTTGGGCACAGGGGGGGCGGTCCCGAGGGCCGACAGAAGAATGCCGGGGATATACCTAGAGGATTGGGAGGGGCATAGAGTCCTTCTGGACGCAGGCGAGGGCGTCCAGTATTCGCTCTTAGAGAACGGGATATCGCCGGCTTCGCTCGACTACGTGGCCGTCACGCACAACCACGAAGACCACATCCTGGGCCTGCCGGGCCTATTGAGCACTGCCAATATGGCGGGCAAGGCCCTCAAGGTGTTGGCGCCCCCCAAGCTGGCCTCCGCCCTAACTAAAAACGGCATAGACGCCACGAGCGCCATATCGGATAGACATATGACCGTGAGGTGCGTAGAGGTCTGTCACACCGTCGAGGCTTGCGGATGGCTTGTCGAGTGGGACGTCGGGTTTAAACTGGATTTGTCCAAAGTCGCTGGGTTCCCAAAACAAGCGTTGACCAGACTCATAAGGGGCGAGCCCGTCGAGATAAACGGGAGGGTAGTACGGCCCGAAGACGTAGCGGAGCCCGGCCATAGGAGGTACAGGAGGCTGTTCTATACCGGGGACACCGCCCCCTGCCCTAGAGCATACGAGGCGGTGGGATGGACCGACGTGTTGATACACGAAGCCACTTTCGCCGACGACGTCGAGCCGGCCAAGGCGCATGATGAGGGACACTCCACCATATTCGACGCAATAGAGGCGGCCAGACGGCTCGGAGTCGAGTTGTTGGTCTTGACACACATAAGCGCTAGATATGACGATTTGAGTAGGCACAAGGCCCTCGCGGCCTCTTATAGACATGCCGTGGTGCCAGAGGACGGCGATTGGCTACTCGTCAGATTTTAAGACGAGCCAGACGCCCAACGTCTCCGCAACCACCATATCGGCATACATCAATAGGATCCTTGCATCGTTTACGTCCTCAAATACAGTTATCGCAAGAGCCGCGTCGAAGCTCTTCGGCCTGAGCGGCAATAGGCGCAAGTCGGCCATCAACACGTCTAGACCGCGGCCCTTGGCCCTCTCCAACATCCCCCCAGATATATCCGCACATACGACATAACGAGGGCGCAACAGCGCGGCGCCAAGGCCGGTCCCACATCCAGCGTCCAAGATCCTATCGCCGGCTATATATGCCGACGCCTTTAAGTACTTGACTATTTGCTCCTGGCCGTACAACTCGTCGTAAGTCCTCGACAAGTTGTCGTAATATTCTATCAACTCTTTCACCTAGTGACCACTAAGTCCTTCATCTCGTCTAGAATCTTGGCGCCTGGCCCCTCGAAGAATTCGCGGATGGGCCTCAGCGCTTCTATTAGCGCGTCGGCCGTCGCCGCCTTGAGGTCGGCGGGATGTATTTGGCCGGAGACATAGGCCTTTTCAAGCTCTTCGTAGCTCCAAAACTCGAGGGGACCGCCGTATTTGGCCGGCCTCTCCAACACAAACGGGCTTTTTCTCTCCTCCCTAAATGCGGATACGTGTAGGATCTCCAACACGGGGTTGTACTCGGCGTCTCTAGGCGGGCAGTAGGCCTTGGATATCTTCTCCCTTATCGACTCCGGGGCGTCGTGCACGAAAATGGCGCTTTGCGGGATGGACTTGGACATCTTCATTTCGCTTAGTTCTTCTTTGCTTTTAGGCCTCTCGGATATATTTAGAGCGGGCAGGAGCTTGTGGTGTAGCGCTACTGGTTTTATCCTCTTGCCGTCTACTGTAAGCGGATAGAATCGCGTCTTGAGGGCGACTTCACGCGCGAGTATGTGCGCCCTCCTCTGGTCTATGCCGCCGTGTGGTATGTGCGCACCCAATGCGAATACATCGGCGACTTGAAGCGGCGGGTAGACCAAATAGGCTAGAGGTATCGAGTCCCCCATCTTCCTGCCCAATATGGTCAAGCTATGGCGTACTTCCGAGAGCGTTAAATTCCTCACGACGTCCATAAGCAGAAACCAATATTCGTCGTTGTTGTGATATAGGTCCGACCCCAAGACGAACCTCACGCCGTCTGGGTCCCCTCCGAGGGCCTCGATTATCTTCTTGAAGGCTTGTGTGTAGTAGGACGCAGCGACTCTCCTTATGGCCTCTAGGTCGCCTCCCAGCTTGTTGTTGAGCCATGAATGTATATCAGCTAGAAATATCGTCGGCCTCACGCCGGCCTTTTGGAGGTCCACCACCTTAGCCATACTGACGAGGCCGGTCCCTATGTGGATATATCCGGAGATCTCAAAGCCTATATAGTGGTTGAGCTTGTAGCCCGATTCCAAAAGGCCCTTCAGCTCGTCGACCGTCAAGACCTCCTCGGTGGGGTATCTAGTGATCAGCTTAAGCCTCTCCTCGAGGTCCATGGCTCAATTAACGGTTATTTTTAATTGCTTTAACGACGACTATGCGCATAGCCAGCGATGTGATAATCGCCAGGGGACACGCCAACATAACCGCGAGGAACAAAAGGACCCTAGAGGTCACGAGGGATCCGTACGTGACGAAGAGCGGCGACTGCATTGTAGCTTGTTGCGCCGATAAGGCCGGCCCTTTGCTTGCCAGAGAGCTAAGAGAAGCGTTGAAGATGCCTGGCGTGGTCGAGGCGATCATAGAGGCCGGAGGCGTCGAGGAGGTCGTAAGGGGCAGGACCCCCCTATCGGCTCCCGACAACCCCTATAGGTTGGTCATAAGGAGGAGCAACTTCGTCGACGACTCGACGTTGATGATCTCGGCCGATAAAGCCGCGGCGGATCTATCCAGAGAGCTCATAGAAGCTTTAAGGAAAGAAATAATAGCAAAGATAACAATACGGGCATGGACGTCAGAGGACTTTTGGTGAGGAAGGCCTTCCATATAGTCGGCGCGGTCCTCCTCGCCGTCCCTCTTTTCGTGGACGTCTCGGCGCCGATATACTACGCCGCGTTGGCGCTAATAGCCGGCGCTTTTTACTCCATACAGGTAAAAAGGCCCCAACTGCTCCTCGATTTAAGACGAGACATCTTCAAGAGCTTGGAGAGCGTCTTCGACAACCTCGATAAAATTGTGCCCGTCGGCCGCGCCGATTTGAAGCTACAATACGACGTACTGTTGAGCTCCATAGAAAGGGCCATAGAGGCCGCCGAGAGGGACTACGAGAAACGCGGCGGCTATTTGGGGCTCCTAATGGGGGCCGTGGGGGTTCTGATATCCTATAATATTTTCGGCGCCAGCTATCTGGCGCCCGCCGTTGTGGGGCTGGCGATATACGACACGTTTTCGGCGCTTGTGGGGACTGCCTTTGGGAGGCATAGACTGCCCGCCTCCAATGCGACCGTCGAGGGGATTCTTGGCGGCTCTGCGCCCACGTTGGCCGTATTGATGGCTTTGGGCTACAAGCCCCTTACATCCCTAATAATAACTCTGTTCATAATACCGGCAGAGGCCTACGGAATTGAGGACAACTTGGTCGTCCCCATCGCCGCGTCGGCCGCCGCGTATCTGGCGGGGTTTATTTAACGAAATAAAAGCCTCTGGCCTTGACGCCCAGCCTCCTCGCGGCTTTGGCCAACCCCACGTCGTCCGTCAAGAGGACACAGCCGGTCTTATGGGCTAACGCCAACAGGGAGGCGTCGGCTCTGCTCAGTCCCGCCTTGGAGTAGGCCGCGAGTTCCTTCTCGTCTATATCGACCACCTCGACGTTGAGTATTTCCAGCGCGGCTTGCGCCCTTGCGTCTCTTATCTCCTCCAAGACGTATCTAGTAGTCAATAGGCGTGCGCCCTGGAAGAGCCTCAAGTCCCTGCCGTGAAATAAAGCGCTTGCGTCCAACACGAAACAGCTCATTGCGATAACAGCCGGGCGGATACCCTCTCGTAGAAGTCGTATTCGCCGAATACTACGAGCTTTAAATTCCGCCCGCCCCTCCTAATGGGGAAGGACCTGCCCCTCTGGATGTCGTAGCCGTCGCAAGTAAGCTCGGCCTCCTGTGCCGTGAGGACCTCAAGAGGCTCTTGGGGCACTACAAGGGGCCTTAAGTGAAGCGTATAGGGGGCCAGGAAGGATATGACGAAGGCCGCCAGCCTGTAGTCGACTATGGGGCCCCACGTGGATATAGCGTAGCCGGTCGACCCTTGGGGGGTCGCCACAATGACGCCGTCGGCGCGCCCGCTAATTATCTGAGTGCCGCCCACTATCTTGAAGGAGAGGAGCTTCTTATAGTCGACGTTCCGGATCACGACCTCGTTGACGGCCGTACAGCCTGCGTCTATTGTCGGCAACTCGACAACGTTGAATTCGCCCGAAAGGACGCGCTTGGCGACCTCCTCGAGCTTCATCTCGCCTATCCTAATACTCCTATAGAAGTTTATACGCCCCCCGCCTATATGTACTACCAACGAGTCCAACACGCAGGGATGTCTATGTATAGTCTCCAACAGAGTGCCGTCGCCGCCGACTACTACAGTGACGTCGGGACGTTTCGAGCAGTCTATATCGGAGGCGCCCATCAACGACTTCAACTTGTCGGCCACATCGGCTAGATCTGCGCGATATGCTATGGAGATCACAAGAGCAACTGGTCCGTGTTATTACAATTAACCCGCAAAAGACGGCGCCGACCTGGCCGGCAAAACCCAAGCAACTCAACGTCGCGGATCCCCCAAGCGCGGCTTGTCGGTAAGCTCCTCCAAGTCGGCCTTATTCAGTCTGAAATACCAAGCGCGGCCGTCCGGCGCCGGCTTGGCCTCTTTCCGCCTACAACGGCCCTCGGATATACAGCCGGCTAGCTCCTCATTTACGGCCTCGGCGTGAGCCTCTGCGACTCTCTCCTCCGAATGCCACAACGAGGCGCAGCCCATTTCCGTCACCTTCCCGCCCATAGCCGTCCAATCCCCCCTCACGCGAAGCACTGAGTAGATATATATGCCGTCCTCCGCCTCCACACGGAATATGTAGTGCCTCCTCACAGGCCTTGCCTTTAGGAGAGAGACTCCGGTCGGTAGCGCCGGAGTCCCGCCTCCCTTCAAGACATCTTCGACCGCCAAGACGAGTAGCCCCCACATGGCCTCCCGCCCCAGCTTCACGCCCCTTCGCGTAGCCTCGACGCGCACCCCCCTCGCCTTTAATGCGGGGTAGAGCGACGCGTCCTCCTGGAGGACGCCGCCACCGCCCCTCAACAA
>JBEULO010000035.1:0-5535 GCA_041287225.1 Thermoproteus sp. | reverse complement strand
GAGAGGCCCGCCGTGATATTAGCGGAATCCACCCACGCCTATTTGAGGGGGCTGGCCGACAGGATATACAGAATAGAGAGGGGCGAGGTGGGGCCGACCTTCTAGTCCTCGCCTTTGACTACGCCCACTACGAACAGCGGCACTTCGAACTCTCCTCCGTAGAAGTAGTAGAGGAGGGTCTTGGTTATCTCCCTCAACACCAACATGAGGGAGCCCCTCCTGATGCCTATAGCCTCGGCGGCCTCCCTCCAAGGCCTCGCCTGTAGGACTTTAGAGACTAGGGTCAGCTCCAGCGCCTCTCCCAGCGAGGGCCTCTTGGCCTTGGAGGAGTAGAAGTACTGCGCCGCCATGAAGTAGAGGGCGTCGGACACGTTCTCGAAGGTCATGGGACCTACGGCATATGCCACCAGCCTGTCTATTTGGTTTTTGGAGAGCTTGGGCTTGGGCTCTATGTCCCACCCCCAGTCCTCCAACAACATCCTGGCCTCCGCCGGGTCCAAGTCGCTGTAGGGCCCCATGAGCGAGTGGATGAGGCGCCTCCTGAACTCCACGTTGGCGTATTCTACGAGCTTCGCCGCCTTTTCGTTCAGCGGCTTTATCAACAAGACGCTGTATTCGCCCGACACGGGGTTGCGCTCCGGCGATATGTGTATGGGCACATAGCCGTTTTTGATCCAGAACTTCAAGAGCTTGCCGTAGACGCCGAAGCCCACGCCGACCCAGTCGTAGCCCCTCTCGGCCGCCTCCCTCTCCACGAGCTTCAAGGCCTCGGTGCCCAGCCCCATGTCCTGGGCCGCGGGGTGTGTGGCTATCCTCACTATCCTCCAGCCCCTCAGCCTCGCGAATTCCGGCAGGCGCCAATACTTGAGGAAGCGGTCGGGCAGTATGTTGCCCGGCAGCTTGAGGCCCCTCAGAGCCTCGTCGACGAACTCGTCGCCGAGGCCCCCCTCTTCGGCCAGCTCCAACGACACCACGATCTTGCCGTTTTCCAGAGCCACCGCCCGGGCCGTGTGGTGGGGGGCGTCGAGGAGCATGCCCAAATCGTCGGGCTCGTTCCTGTAGTGGGCCTGGACGTATATGCCGAAGAAGCGGCGTAGCTTCTCCTCGTCGCCCAGTATCTCCTCCTCCCTCAAATACCTCAGCCTCTTGGCCCTCACCGCCTCGTAGTCCTCTTCGTCCAGGTCTTCGGGCTCGGCGTCGAGGAGGAAGGCGTCGAAGAGCCAACGCTCTATGGGGTCCCCCCTCCCGTACCTTATGGGCTCCTCCATCTCGTATATCTTGACGTCGGTCTCGGGGTCCTTCTTCAAGCTCTCGAGGAACCTTATGGAGAAGCCCCTCCCGGCCCCCTCGTATCCGTGTATAGTAGTGGCGAATATCACCCTGTCGAACTTCCTATGCGCCCCGTAGAGTATCGGGAGGGGTATAGAGGCCGCCTCGTCCACCGCCACTATGTCGGCCCTCTCCCTCTTCATCAACTGGTATGGCGTTATGAAGTCCACAAAGATGCCCTTGGCCTTGACCGATTTGACCTCGCCCCCCTCCTTCTCGACGCCCGGCTTGTAGCCGAGGGCCTTCAAGCCCCTCAGCAGAAACTCGGCGAGGGTCTCCACGTTGCTGTACTCCATGGCGCTCACCACCAACTGCACCTGCGACTTGGCCTTACGCAACCTATGTCCCAGCCCCGCGAGGCCGAGCCCCAAGGCGGCGCTTTTGCCCCTCCCCCTATCGGCGATCACCACGAGGACTTGTTTCCTCTTGGGCCTTTCGTAAAGGCCCTCCATGAGCCTCAAGACCTCCACCTGGTCCTGCGTGGCTGCCAGTTGGTATATCTTGACGGGTATGACGGCCTTCTCCGGCACTTTGACCTCCGGCTTGACCCACTCCGGCGGTTGCGACCGGGGCCTCTTCAACACCTCGCCCCTATCGGCGTCGTAGATTATTATCCCGTCGTGCTCCCACAACTTCCTCCAAAACCTCTCCTTGGTCCTATGCCTCACGTCGTTGGGCCTGTATTGTGGGACTAGGAGCGTAGCTTGGAACTTCGTGAGGTAGGACCTCCAGACCTCCAGAGGCGGCAAGACCAAGACGTAGAGGCCCCCGCCGGCCACTACGCCGCCCAGCCTCCCCACGTCGTTTGGCTTCAGATCGTTCACGAGGTCCAGCACCGCGAAGTCGTAAGTCCTCCCCAACAGCTTCGGCGTGTCCTTATAGGGCCTGAACTCCACCTCCAGCGAGGAGTCTGCAAGCAGGTCCCTCACGTAGTTCTGCCTCCTATTAGCGTCGGCGTATTCGGGCTGGAACATATAGAGCCCCTTCCCCCCGCCGGCCGCCGACTCGAACGCCTCGAGGGCCTCCGCCACCTCCTCGGCCGCTTTCCGGTCGTCCGAAGAGATTACCGCCAAGAGCCTCCGGTGGCGGGCCCTCCTGGCCTTGGCCAATTCCTCCGACAGGACTTCTTTCAGCACAGAGGAGTTTTATTGGGGATAAAAAAGATTAGAAGTAATCCAAGAGGGCTTTGAGCCTCTCGCTGGCAGGACTCAACGGCGCCTCTACCGGCGGGACGCCTCCCAACAGCTTGACCACCTCCTCCTCGTAGGTCGGCAGGTCCTCCCTCTTGTAGAAGACGCCTATGGGTATCTTCCCATAGGGGTCCAATGTAGGCCACTCCAAGGCCCTCCTGTAGGCCTGTTCGTAGTCGGCCGGGTCGTGGCCGACGGACTCCAGCTTGTATACCCGCGCCCTAAACCAGTCGTAGGTGTTTATGCGGTTGAAAGTGACGCAGGGGCTCAAGACGTCTATTAGGGCGAAGCCCCTATGCCTCAAGGCCTCCGAGATCACCTGGGCCAGATGCGCCACGTCGCCGCTGAAGCCTCTCGCCACGAAGGTCGCGCCGGCTGCCAGCGCCAGTGCGAGGGGATTCACCGGCGAGTCTATGGAGCCGTAGGGCGTCGTCTTGGTCTTGACGCCCCTAAGCGTAGTGGGCGCCATCTGGCCCGTAGTAAGGCCGTAGACCTGGTTGTTGGACACTACGTAGACGACCCCGACGTTGCGCCTGGCGGCGTGGATCATGTGGTTCAGCCCTATGCCGTAGCCGTCCCCGTCGCCGCCGACGCCGATGACCGTCAGCTTGGGGTTTGAGATCTTTATGCCAGTGGCCACCGGCAATATGCGCCCGTGTATGCCGTGGACCCCGTAGGTCTTCATGAAGTGCGGCAACTGCGAAGAACAGCCGATGCCCGAGACTATTACCACCTCCTCGTTCTTCAAGCCGACGTCGGCCAGGGCCCTTCTCAAGGCCTCCAATATGCCGTAGTCTCCACAGCCGGGGCACCAAATGGGCTGCCTCGCGACGGCGAAATCCATCGGCCTCCTGCCCACTTGGATTTTAACCGACGTCATACCAACTCAGATAGCTCGTCTATGCTGTATGGCTCGCCCCACCACTTCAACGCCATCCTCTTGAACTCCACGCCGAGCTCCCTCTTGAGGTAGGCCGCGAGCTGGCCGCCGTAGTTCAGCTCCACATCTATCAAGGCCCTCCCGCCGTTCAGCGCCTTGGCCGCCGCCTCTCTATTCAGAGGATATATGTCTCTAAACACCACGGCGCTCAAATCCCGCCTAGACCTCAAGAGGTCGAGGACGGGCATGGCGGTAGAGCCCCAAGTGACCAGCACGACCTCGCCGGAGCCGAAAGAGGTCGGGCCGTCCATCTCCTCCACGAGCTTCGCCATCTTCCTCATCCTCTTGTCCTGCATGGCCCTCCTCACCTCCGGCAGGTGGCGGTCTGTTATCACATCGCCCCTCTCGTCGTGTTCGTCGCTAGTGGCTATATACATCCCGCCAGGGACGCCGGGGACGGTCCTCGGCGATATGCCGCTCTCGGTGAGCTTATAGCGTTTATATTCCTCCCACACCACCGGCGAGGTCACCAAGTCGCCCCTCTCTATTCTGAACCTGCCCCAGTCTATCCCGTCCACCGTCGTCAACGACTCGTTGAAGTAGAGGTCGGTCACGACGATTACCGGTATTTGGTACTTCTCGGCTATATTGAAGGCCTTAGCGGCCGCGTAGAGGCCGTCCTCAATGGAGTAGGGCGCTATGACCGCGTGGGGATATTCGCCGTGGGAGGGCGACAACGCCATGAGGAGGTCCGCCTGTTCGGTCTCCGTGGGGAGGCCGGTGCTGGGGCCGCCCCTCTGGCTCAAGAAGACGACGACCGGAGTCTCTATCATGGCGGCCAGGCCGAAGCCTTCGTGCATCAAGTCGAAGCCGCCGCCCGAAGTGCCCGTGGCGGCCCTCACGCCCGCGTAGGAGGCCCCTATGGCCATATTGATCGCCGCTATTTCGTCCTCCGCCTGCACTACGGCCACCCCGAATTTGGGCCCCACCTCGGCGAGGAAGTGCATTATGGGGCTCGCAGGCGTCATGGGGTACGCCGCGTAGAACTTCATGCCGGCCAATATGGAGCCCACCGCCAGCGCCTCGGCGCCCGACATCAAGAGCTTGGGCCCTCCGGCCTTGGCGAAGCCCCAGACGCGCCCGGCCGCCCTTACGGCGTGGTCGAAGCCCATCTGGGCCGCGTTTATGTTCTGCTCTGCTATCTTCTCGCCCTTCTCGCCGAACTCCCTCCTCAAGAGCTCGCCTAGAACCGAGACGTCCGCGCCTAGGAGGCCCGTCAAGGCCCCCACGGCCACTACGTTCCTCATGATCTTGTTCCCGGCCTTAAGGGCGTAGTCCGTCAGAGGCACTGGCACCTCGCCCTTACGTTGAGGCGTAGGTCTGTCCGCCGAGTCGTAAATTACGTACTTCGCCCTTGCCTCATAGGCGGCGAGGGCGTTTTTGTTCAGAGCCACGAGGACGTCGTAGGAGGCCCAGGGCCCGTGGCTGTAGATCTTCTCGTCCGACGCCCTTATCTGGTAGAACATAGTGGGGTTCCCCTTGATTATGGAGGCGTATTGCCTATAGGCGAAGACGTGATAGCCCAGCCTCGCAAGCGCGAGGGCGGTAAGCCTCCCGGCCGACTCGATGCCCTCGCCCTGCGCTCCGCTTATACGGATCGTAATTTCCATGTACCGAATTTCGATTCGTATTAATAAATCATTAACAATATAATTTTGCGGCTAAATGCACAACGATTCACACGATATGTAGCACATCGGCGTAGATATGAAGTGTACAGATCGGCGAACAGAGACGGCGAGAATCCCAGCGAAGATCCAAGTGGACCAAATATAAAGGTTTCCTTGCGGCGCAGTCCACGCCGTGAACGATCGAGTTCACAGGGGACGGCGCGCCGTGAACCTCTCCGATCCTTTTATAGCCTTGGGATCAGAGGACCAATGATCGTCCTCGACTACGAGCCGTCCTCCGGACTCGCCCTAGCGGCTACGGGCAGGGCGGCCTGCGGGCAGATAGAAGTGAGGTACGTCCCCATGCCCCAGCCCCCCATAAGGCCTCCCGTCCGCCTCGAAGTCCTCAGGGCCCCCAACGGCGGGATGGCCATCGTAGAGGCCGAGCCGGTCGCCGAGGAGGAGC
>JBEULO010000034.1:0-5556 GCA_041287225.1 Thermoproteus sp. | reverse complement strand
TGGTTCGCCGCCTTAGCCGACGCCGCCAAGCCCTACGGCTTGGGGACGCCGGCTCGACAGGCCCCGAGGGTCGGAGCTTCATCGCCTCCCGGCCCGCCGCGCGGGGGCTACGACCAGCCGTGGCGGGGGTTTCGGGCCCCCCAGACCTAGGGCTCCTCCCGGAGGGACGGGCGGCGCCCGTCCAGCCCGCTCCGACCCCCCGCCGACCGGCCGCGCCTACCCGTGCGGCCTGCCGGAAGGGCCATCCGCCCCGAGGCCCCTCGAACGCGCTGTCGGGCGGCTTAAGGGTGCTCCTTCGGGGGTCGGCCTCTCGGGGCTCTAGAAAACGCCTCTGTTAGTTTATTAAGCTAACTCTCCCTTATTGGGGGTGATGAATTCCGATATGAAGAAAAGATGAATTGGCCGTCCCAGTCTGATTATTCCTTCTCGGCTTTGCCTCCCTTGCTTAATATTCTGGCTTGCGCCGCGGCTAGTCTGGCCAGAGGCACTCTGAACGGCGACGCGCTCACGTAGTCCACTGCGGCCTTCTCGAAGAAGTATATCGACTTCGGGTCGCCGCCGTGTTCGCCGCACACGCCTACTTCTATCTTGGGGTTCTCCTCTTTGGCCGTCCTGGCGGCCAGCTCCACTAGTTTGCCCACGCCGTCTACGTCCAAGGTCTCGAAGGGGTCTGCATTTAATATCTTGAGCTCTAGGTACTGCGGGATGAATTTATTCTCGGCGTCGTCTCTACTGAAGCTGAAGACCGCTTGCGTCAAGTCGTTGGTGCCGAAGCTTATGAAGTCCACCTCCTTTGCTATTTTGTCCATGGTCAACGCGGCCCTCACTGTCTCGACCATGGTGCCTATCTTTACATCCAGCTTGATGCCCGCCTCCCTCTCCACGTCCTTTAGGGCCGGGGCTATGCCTCTGTCCTTCACATATCTAATTTCCCTTACGTCGCTGACTTGAGGTATCATGATTTCGACTATGGGGTTGCGGCCCTCTTTCTTCAACTCGGCGGCGGCCTCCAAGATGGCTCTGGAGAGGTAGTAGTAGAACTCCGGGTAAGTCACGCCGACCCTTACGCCTCTGTGGCCCAACATGGGGTTGGCCTCCTGCAGGGCCTTGATCCTGCCGTAGAGCCATTCGAGCTCCTTTACGTCCCTGCCAGCCGCCTTGGCCTCGTATATCTGTTGCAACACCTCTTCGGGCTTGGGCAGGAACTCGTGTAGCGGCGGGTCGATCAGCCTCACGACTACCGGTAGCCCGTCCATAATCTTGAAGACCTCCTTGAAGTCCTCCTTCAACATCTTATATAGCGGCTCTAGGTGTTTAATCCTCTCCTCTCGGGTCTCCGCTAGGATTACCTTACGGAGCAACTCGAGCCTCTCGGGCTTTCTGAACATACGTTCTATCCTCAACAGCCCTATCCCCTCGGCCCCGAACTTCCTAGCCAGCGCCGCGTCTTCGGGCAGATCGGCGTTGGCCCTGACGCCCAGCCTCCTGATCCCGTCGGCCCATTTCAACAACTCCTCTAGTTCGGGTATCAACTCGGGCTCGACGGTGGGGACGACGCCTATATACACGTTGCCAGTATTTCCGTCTATTGTGACCCAATCGCCCTCTTTGAGGACGCGCCCGTTGGCGCTTAGCGTCTTAGCCGCCTCGTCTATTTGTAGCGCCTCGGCGCCCACTACGGCGGGCTTGCCTATAGCTCTAGCCACCACCGCTGCGTGCGACGTCATCCCGCCTCTACTGGTCAATACGCCGACAGCCGCATAGAAGCCGTGAACGTCGTCGGGCTTGGTCTCGACTCTAGCCAGTATGACCTTTCTGCCCTCGCGGGCCCACTTGACAGCATCGTCGGGATGGAACACCAGCTGGCCGGACACAGCGCCGGGGCTGGCGGGCAGGCCCTTGGCGATAGGTTGCGCCTTGGCCTTCGGATCTATACGCGGATATAACAACTGCAACACGTGGTCCGGCGAGACTTTCAGCAGGGCCTCCTCCTTCGTGATGACGCCCTCCTTGGCCATATCCACTGCCGTCTTGACGCGAGCCAGCGGCGTCATTTTGGCGTTACGGCACTGCAAGAAGTACAACTTGCCTCTCTCCACTGTGAACTCCACATCCTGGACGTCCTTGTTGGCTCTTTCTAACAGCTTGACGCCTCTATATAGCTCGTCGTAGAGGTGCGGGAACCTCTTTCTGAACTCCTCTATATCCATCGGCGTGCGTATGCCGGCCACTACGTCCTCCCCCTGTGCGACCGGCAGGAACTCGCCGTAGAGTTTGTCCTCTCCGGTGGCCACGTCGCGGGAGAACACCACGCCGGTGCCGCTGTCCCAGCCCATATTGCCGAAGACCATAGTTACTACATTTACGGCGGTGCAGTCGGCCACATCCGGCGTTATCTTCTCGGCGACTCTGTAGAATATAGCGCGCGGGCTGTCCCAAGAGCGGAATACGGCCTTTATGGCCAGCTTCAATTGTTCCCACGGGTCTTGAGGGAACTCCCCGTATTCCCTCCTAATGATTTCTTTGAACTTCTCGACGGCCTCCTTCAGCCCCTCTACGGGCACCTCCGGGTCCTCCTTGGCGTTGTACTTCCTCTTTATTTCCTCCCACGCCGAGGAGAACAACTTGTCGTCTATGCCCAACACGATCCTGCCGAACATATTGACGAAACGCCTATATGCGTCGTAGGCGAACCACTCGTTATTCGTCTGTTTGGCGAGGCCTTTGACCGTCTGGTCGTTGAGGCCTAAATTGAGCACTGTGTCCATCATGCCGGGCATAGACACCGCCGCGCCGGACCTCACAGACACCAACAACGGGTTTTCGGGATCTCCGAACTTGCGGCCGGTCTTCTCTTCGAGGCGCCTCATATGCGCCACTACCTCCTCCCAGAGGCCTTGCGGCAAGTCCAGGCTGTTGATCAACGAGAACAACTTGCCTATCGCCTGGTCGCGGACTTCCGGCTGAGGTTGTCTCTCCAGTAGGGCTTCTAGCTCCGAGATCTCGGCCCTCCGCGGCGCGAAGAAGTCCCTACAAGCCTCGGTGGTTATTATGAAGCCAGGCGGCACCCTCAGACCCAGTTGCGTCATTTGGATCAGACTGGCGCCTTTGCCGCCGAAGAGTTTTTTGTTTTTATAGTCGGCCTCCTCGAAGTCGTAAACATACTTCTTTGCCATGGATAAAAATATTTCTGATTTAAAAAAGCTTCTCCATATATATTTATTTAAGAATATATTTATATTAGATGCCAGTAATTTTCATATTAGTAAACACGATTTAAAAGTGCTTTTAGAGTAAATTATCATAATAGATCATTAACGTTAAATAGACCTACTTATCTGAAAGTAGGCTCAATAAATACCTGGTCAAAACATGCAACTTCTGCGATCTGAGCACCACGTCCGCCGCCTCTTCTACCTTTCTGCTCGTGGGGTTGAAGGCTATGGAGAACCCCGCCTGCTCTAATAGCGGCAAGTCGGTCTCGCTGTCGCCGACGGCCACCGCCTCCTCTAAAGAGAGACCGCGCCTCGCCAAGGCTCCCCGCGCCACTTCGGCCTTATTTGTGTTAGTTACCGCTATAGATATCCCGGCCACGACGCCGCCGTCGTAGATCAAATCGTTGACGTAAAACTCGTCGAAACAACTAGAGAGCCTCCTCGTATAGCCGACGCCGGCAGATACGGCGATCTTAAATATGGGGAAGCGCCCCAACACCCCGCAGAGCTCGTCGAATCCCTCTCTCGGCTTGAAGAGAGACTCGGCGATGTATTTAGGCGTGCCCCTCCACATGGCGGCATCGGCGACCGCCCAATCGGCGTAGTCGATATAGCCGCGCTCGTAGAGGGCCCTGTTGAGCTCCGCGTCGATCCCCAATATCGCATGTAGCCGTCTCCAAGCGGATCGGAAGGCGGTCAACACGCCGTCGACGTCGAAAACTACCGCCTTATATTTCATCCGTCACTCCTTATAGACCTTAATGGCGCCCGAGGGGCAGTGCCTCTCGGCCTCCTTGACCGCCTCGTAGAGCGAGTCGGGCACTACGCCCTCGTCGATTTTACCGTTAAGTCTAAACTGCTCTATTACTGCCGGCTTGCCCTCAGGCAAAGTCGGCATGAAGACAGTCGGGGCGTAAAAGAGGCAGAAGTGGGCCACTACGCACTTCTGTCGGTCTATTTTCACTCTTACGACCATGGCCCCTCGTTATCTAGTAAATATATATTTCAACGGAGGCCGAGACTCCTCAACAAGGCCTCAGCCAAGTCCCCCACCTCTTCGACCGACGAAAGGCGGCAGACCTTAGCGCCGCAGAACTCGACCCCCTCGTACTCTAACAAAGCCCTCTTGAGCTCCAGGCCGTAGGAGTAGCCCCCGAGAGATCTGTCGAAGCGGACTACCCTATGGCAGGGCAGGATTACTGGATACGGGTTTTCTGCGAGGAGTCGGCCCACAGCTCTAGGGTGGAGCCTCAACGCCGCGGCGAGCGCCCTATAGGACGTAACGGAGCCGCGCCGTATGCCCAACAGCCGCGTCAACGGATGGGAGGGATCTATCTTGACGTATTTTATGAACTCCTCGAGCTCGACGTGTCTGTCGCACCTATCTATCAAGTATATCCTCCCGCCTTTTAGCCTCAGAAACACAGGGCCGTATCTGCTACATATCATTTTTACCTCTAATTATCTTGTGGTGAAGGTCGTGCTGGAGGGCGTCTTGGTTAATCTGGCCGGCAGGAGGGAGCTCGAAGTCGAGGCATCTACAGTTGGGGAGCTCTTGGAGAAGTTGAAAGAGTACCCGAAACTATATGAGAGGATCAAGAGGGGGAGGGGCATCTCGCCCGATATATACATAGCGGTAAACGACGTGGACATTAGGCTCTTGTCGGGGCTGGATACGGAATTAAAGGAGGGGGACGTCGTCCTCATTTTGGCCTATATACATGGCGGGTGACTATTTATTTTTATTGCGCGTCCTGGCCTCTACGGCCTTGGCGGCGGCCTCTTCCTTCAGCTCGGAGGGGGGCTCCTCCAGCTTCGCCCATACCTCCCGGGCCGCTATTTTCTGCGGCGTCATGAGGACCTCCTGCCTGTAATACACTACGCCCTCCGGCAACTCGACGCCTTTGGCGAATATGGCCTGTAGGAGGAGGGTACCTCCGAAGAAGGCCACGGTCAGAAAGCCCGTCAGCACTACGCCCCAGAGGGTGGCGTTTTCTATGAACCCCTGTATCGGCCCCACGGGAAAGACGAAGCTCTGGGCCAGGACCTCTCTGAGCGCCCAGAACGAGAAGAAGACGAACCAGAGGAAGAGCCCTGCGAGGCCCCACCTCACAAAGAAGTCTGCAATCCAACGCCTATAGCGCCCTCTAGGGCGTCCGGATGCGATTAGAGCTATGACCGCTGCCACCAACACCATGACGACCCACGACAGCAAGACGGACCCCTTGACGCTTTGAAGCAACGACGTCAATTGGCTCAACACATCCTATTCTAGTTGGTTCGATATAAAGGTATCGCAAAATCTAGGAACATAAAGAGGCGATTCGGCGGCGTATACGCC
>JBEULO010000033.1:1283-5772 GCA_041287225.1 Thermoproteus sp. | reverse complement strand
GCCCACCGAGACGTCGTCGCCCAGGACGGACCCCTCCACGACGGCCCCCCTGCCGACTGCTCCGTGCCTGCCCACAATAGACCTCTCCAACTTGGCGCCGGCCCCCACGATGGATCGGTCCATCACCACCGAGTCGACGACCTTCGCGTTGTCTTCTATTACTGTGTAGTTGTCCACAACGGCGTTTTTCAGATAGACGCCGCGCCCGATTTTTACATGTCTCCCAATGAGCACGTTGCCCTCCACCCTCACGTCGCCGGAGGTTATGCGCTCTTTGAGCTCCCTCTTGAACATCAACGACTCCGGGCTGGTCCCTTGTACGAATACTCTAGGGAGGATCTCCTCTGAGGCGAGGTCCGAGGGGCCCAGCCTCTCCAACAGGTATTGGGCGGCGGCGAGGTAGCGGTCCGGGCTCCCCACGTCGAACCAAAAGCCCTTGGTGACGTAGCCGTAGACGGGGAGGCCGGCCCCTATGGCGGCTGGAATCACGTTGGAGCCGAAGTCCATCAAGCCCTCCCTATAGAGCCTAGAGCCCACGTCGCCCTCGAAAAAGCCCAAAAAGTCCTCCGAGAGTATGTAGAGGCCTGTGTTCACGAGGTTGCTGGGGGCGTCCTCGCGGCGTTTGGGCTTCTCGACGAACTTAAGTATCCTTAGGCTCTCGTCGACCGCGGCGACGCCGAACTCCTCCACCCTCTCCTCCTCCTTGAGGGCGATGGTCATAAAAGCCCTTTTGGCCTCGTGGACCTTGTAGAAGGAGCCCAGGTCCATCTCGAAGAGGTTGTCGCCTTGGACCACCAACACCGGCTCCTTTATGCCGTAATACTCCAGAGAGATCTTGACCGCCTCTGCGTTGCCTCGAGTCTCGACTCTGGGCATATACCTAATCCGTATCTTCGCCCCGTATTCCCGCTCCAGCCAGTACCCCTCGCCGAAGTAGTCGTATATGTCCTTGTAGTTGTAGTAGCCCCTCACGCCCAAGATGACCTCCTCGATCCCCTGTCTGGCCAGATTGATTATGGTGAACTCGATAAGGGGCCTGTTGAGGATGCGGACCATGGCCTTGGAGGTCTCGACGGTCAGAGGCCTCAAGCGGACGGCCTCTCCGCCTATTGGGATTACGGCCACACGTAAGCCCATGATAACTACGATTCAGCAAAATAAATATTGAGGCACCGCTTCAAGCAGTTACGGCCTTGAAATAAGCCATTTGTCTGGCCTTTTCGTAACAATATTTTAGTTGATCGTAGAGATTTTTCTCTCGGAACTTCGAATCAACATAGGCTGATATATAGCGCCTCAGCTCTTTTACATAACTTGCGCCTTTACGGAGGGCGACGTCTCTAATTTGGGGGTCCGGCGCCCTCTCGGGGCTGAAACGCCAGAGCCAATTGGCCAGCGACTCCATGGCGGACCCCAGCGCCGCCGGGTCTTCGGGAGGCACCAGAAGGCCCGTCCCGTCGCCGCGCCTGAAGTCCTCCACGACCTCCGGCAGTCCCCCCACCCGCGAGGCTATGACGGGAGTGCCCACGGCCATGGCCTCTATGGCGCTGATGCCGAAGGGCTCCCAACGGGACGGCATCACTAGAGCGACTGCGGCGTAGTTCACGGCCATGTAGAGGTCTCTCGGAATTTTGGCGAAGGAGAGGAAGGCCCTGCCGGGCCTTTCGCGGACCAGCCGCCTTAAATACTCCTCGTATCCATAATCGCCGACAGGCACGGCGAGGACTAAAAGGCGGGCCGACGGCGCGTAGTCCAGCGCCCTGACGGCGAGGTCGAGGCCCTTCTGGCTGGTCGCCCTGCCGACGGCCAGGAAGAGGGCGCCGTTTTCGTCCAGCCGCCCCTCTCCGCCGAGCTCCTCCACCCTTCTGGCTACAGCCCAAGGCGACCCGTCCGGCGAGAACTTGCGGAAATAGGCCTCGGCCTCCTCTATCCTCCAGTCGGTGGAGTTGTAGAGGACGCAGCTCTTGCCCTTAAGCCACTCCCCATATCTAGAAAGCGCCTCGTTGAGGTAGCCCCAACTCACGCTTGAGACGACGTCGCTCTCGACTACGGCGAAGGCCTCGACGGAGCCGTTGAACGAGTTCCAGACGTCGGAGTATCGCTCCCACTTGTGGCAACAGACCCTCCACACCAAATGGGGCCTGTCCTCAAGGCCCGCCCAATCGGCGGAGGCGTAGTGCCAGGGGAAGGAGTAGCCGGACGATAGATGTATCGTATAGACTAGAGGCAGGGCGACGCCTCTACGCTCCGCGTAGTCCCTCAACGCGACGCCGGCCACGCCGGAGTGCCAGTCGTTGGCGTGTATCAAATCGGGCAGTCCGTACCTGTCGGCGTAGGCCACGACGGCTCTGGCGAAGAGCGCCGCCTTCTCCTCTACGTTCTCGTAGGGGTACCACCTATCGAAGACCAGCCCTGTCGGCGTGTCGAGGCCTTTGAACAACACCACCTTGACTCCGTCCATTACGGCGACCTCGGCGCCGAGGCAGTAGGGGTAGGTCCTCCCGTCTAGTCCCCGCCGTTCCCCGCAGGCCCTGAAGTCTAGGGGGGTCAGGGGGAAGCCCCTATTGGGGTCTAGATGCCTGCCGTGTGAGGGCATTAGGACCGTCACGTCGTGGCCCCGTCTGGCCAGCGCAGTTGCGTACTGCCTTACGGCCTCGCCCAAACCGCCGACCTTGACGACCCCGGCGTATTCGAAAGCCAGCAGGTAGACCCTCCAGACAGACTCGGGGGCCCTCATAGGAGGTCCTTCACGGTCAGCTCGGGCTTGAAGCGCCTAATGAAGGCGAAGCCGTTGACGACCGGGTAGAAGACATGGCCGCTGCCGTCTTCAAGCTCGACGTAGCCTTTCCGCCAGAGGTCGCTTAGCACCTTGGCGTATATCAGCCTCTTCTCGACGGTCTCCCTCGCCACTTCGACCTCCTTCGGCGCGTATTGGACCGCGACCTTTATGTTGCTCATCTTGAGGACGTCGCCGGGCCTCAAGTCGCTCTTGACTATGGGGCATAGGGTAGACATGACGAAATTTATCTCTATCTTGACCTCTCTCGCCAGGGGGTCCAGCTCGTATTTGACCACCTTGGGCAGATAGGGGAAGGACCTACAGGTGAGGGGCTTGTAGAGGTCGTGGACGAGGCACCTAGTGCCTTTAAGGAAGGGGCATTTGCCCTCCTCGTCGAGGAGCATCAAATAGCTCAGGGCTATCCTCACGCCGCTTATGGAGTCGAAAAGCGTATAGGCCGGCGCGAACTTGACGTCGACGCCGAGCTCTCGCGCCAAGGACTCCAGTATGTAGACCTCGTGAGGCAGCACAGTGACCGGGCTGGCCCTACAACAGAGCGCGCAGTTCGGCGCGCATTGAAACTGCCTCACGAAGAACGTAAAGCGAGAGGCCCTTAAAAGCTTTACAGCCATATCCGCACAAAACCTTTAAAAGGCGCGCCAAAACAATAGATATGATCTCGATAACTGCAATACTGGCGCTAGTCGTGCCGTTCATCTTCGGGCTCCTCATAGGCGTCCTCATAAGGAGGCTTATAGGCGTGGCGCTGGTGCTCCTCGCCATCTTGTTGCTGGCCGTGGCGGTGGGCTACATCTCGCCCTCCACGGCGATGGACATAATACAGAGCCTCGGCTATACGGCGTATCAGGCCGCCGAGAAGTTGGGAATACTGAAGTCCATGATACCCTACTCCTCTCTGACCTTCATAATAGGCCTCGTTATAGGCCTACTGATCAAATAGGCCCCCTCAGCTCTTTCGACTTCGCGAAGAGGGCCAGGAAGGCCCCTGCGGCTAGGGCTGAGGGAGCCATGGACGCCAGCCACATGGGGCTGTAGCCTAGGGCCTCGGCCGTAAGGCCCAACAACGGCGGCGCGACTGCGCCCAGCACGACTAGATACGACGAGAATAGAGAGTTCACGGGGTTCCTCAACTCCAACGGCGTGGTCCTGGCAATAGATATTATCGAGAGCGTATATACGCTCCCGTGTGGGATCCCCAACAAGGCGACCGAAAGGGCCAGAGGCCAATAGCCCCTAGAGGCCGGAATTAAGGCCAGCCCCGCCAAGGTCAGCACCGCCGACGCGGAAAACGCCTTAACCACGTCGCGGACCGGTCTCATGGACATATAGAGGCGGGTGGCCATGGAGGTCGCGAAGAACGGGATGAAGAGGGAATAAGCGGCAGATCTGGCCAGGCCGAGCTCCTCGCCCGCATATATAGGCAGGTAGTTCACGAGGGCCATAAAGGGCACGTTGTAGGCGGTGATGGCCAATACGGCCGCGGCAAGTCCGCGAGAAGCCAAGGCGGCCTTGTAGGTCGCCCGCAGGCCGCCGCCCTCGGGCCTGCCCTCAGGCACGACGGCCCTGGCGGAAAGGACGGCGAGGACTACAGACAGAGGCAAGAAGAATAGAAAGACGTACCTATAGCCGTATTCGGCCAATATAGCTGACTCGTAGGCGGGGCCCACCACCAGGCTTATACTCAGAGAT
>JBEULO010000033.1:0-1183 GCA_041287225.1 Thermoproteus sp. | reverse complement strand
TCGGCTGACATACACGCTGAACCTCAGCCGTATTTCGACCATCCCCCGCGTCGCGAGAGTCCTCCGCCAGTCGGAGGCTCGGAGGGGGGCGGAGGATTAAGGGGATGTTGGCGTACAGATGCGACGACCTCGTGGGGGCCGCGTCGAATTCGGCGTCTGGACAGACGCGGTGTATCGGGCCGGTCGGCGTCAGCCGTAGATCCTATACAACATGTATATGCCCACCGCCACGATAATCGCGCCGTAGGCTATCCTCAATTTATCCTTGGGCGCCTTGACCGCCAGGCTCGTGCCGAGGTAGCCGCCGCCTATGCCGCCCAACACGTACAACACAGCAATTAGCGGCAACACGTCGCCGTAGTACCAGTACTCGGCCCCGGCGGCCACGCCGAAAGTGCCTACGCTCAATAGGCTCGTCCCGATGGCCCTAGTTATGCAGAGGCCTGTGGAGAACATCAGGGCCGGCACGATCAAGAAGCCGCCTCCAATGCCGAAATAGCCGCTGAGGAGGCCCACGACGAAGCCGGTGGCGGCCACCTTGGCGAGGACCGAGGGGGTCAACTGCGGGCATCTCCGCCTGGCCTCGGCCAGTCTGTCCAGCTCGTTGGCCGTGCCGGCCTTGGCGGGCTCCCGCCTAGCCGCGACGTATACGCCCAGCGCTATCATGGCTATGGCGAAGTAGGTCAACAGGGAGGTGCCCGGCGTTATGTGGCCGAGATAGGCCCCTATCAGCGACCCAGCGAGGCCTACGGCGGCAAACACGGCGCCGACCCTCGGCGCTATGTTCTTCCTCCTGAAGTGCATATAGGAGTTTATATAGGCGTTTATGCCGACCGCCAGCGCCGTGGTGCCGATCGCCACATGAGCAGAGTTGGGGAGCGCCGAAAGCCCCACGAAATATAGAAAGAGGGGCACGGCCAATATGGAGCCTCCCCCGCCGATAAGGCCCAAAGAGAATCCGACCAAGACGCCGGAGACTGCGGCGAGGACGTATTGCCCGATGTCCATAGCCCCTCAATAGTTTCAAAAATATAAATTTTTGCCATATTTATGACAGCAGAGATCGCAAGATTTCTTCTCGATCTATTTCTATTTTGAGGGAAATTAAATATATTTAATTAAAATAAAAATATAAATTCTATAAAATATACCAAAATTTTATGAAGATACAAGAGGCGGTGAA
>JBEULO010000032.1:0-5773 GCA_041287225.1 Thermoproteus sp. | reverse complement strand
GCCACGTCGGACTCCACTCGCTCTAGCCTCTCTAGGAGCTTCTCCAGTATCAGCGTCATTTTCTCCATGGCGGCGGCTAGCTTCAAGACGTCCTCACGTTTGCTCTCCTCCACAGCCTCCTTCACCACGCGGCGGATTTCCTCCAAGAGCTTCTGCTCCACGTAAATATTGCAGTAATGCTTTATAAGCTTCTTAGCTGCGCGTAGGCCCTTATTATTTTTATAGGCCTTTTATCTCCCGTGGAGGAGGTGATATATAGGGCGAGGAAGTTCGTCTTGGTCAAAAGGGCGAGGCAAGCGGGCGGGAGGCTCGTGTGGGGCGAGTACCTCGTCCATCCGGGCGCCGTCGCGGTGCTGGCCGTGAGGGACGGGAGGGCCGTCTTGGTGAGACAGTTCAGGCCTGCCATCGGGGCCTGGACTTTGGAGATCCCCGCCGGCACTTTGGAGCCGGGCGAGGAGCCCCTCGCGGCGGCCGAGAGGGAGATGGTGGAGGAGACCGGCTACAAGCCGCTGGGGCTGAGGCCCCTATTGGAGTTCTACCCGAGCCCCGGCTTGAGCAACGAGCTCATTAGGATCTACTACGCCGATGGGCTACAGTACGTCGGGATCGGCGAGAGGGACCCCGGCGAGGTCGACATGGAGGTCGTCGAGATGGAGCCCCGGGAGGTCTTCGCCCTCATCGAGAGGGGCGAGATAAAGGACAGCAAGACCATAATCGCGTTTCTGACCGCCAGACGGCTCGGCTTGTTTTGATCGTCGCCGCTCCATAGACCCCGTCCTCCTCGCCGGCCGATCGGCGCAAAAGACCCGCCGGCTGGTCGCGTCAAAAAGAAGAGGGGACTTCGGCTAGCCTAGATAGTTCGGCTCGTAGGAGACAAGCGTGGCGTTGTATCTGATCGCCATGTAGGTTATGCCGACTGCCATCCGCGAGGTCTCCACGGCGCTTATTGTGGCGGGCACTCCGTCGCCTAGGAGGCATACGGTCTCGTTGGACGTCTGGAGTGTCGCAAGGCCGATGGAGCCCCAACGCGTCTTTATGGACGCCGAATAGCAATATGTCGTCTGTCCGTGCCACGTGGAGGCGCCTTCATAGCGGATCGAGGCCGCCGAGAAGTAGTTGTAGGTCGGGCTCCCGCCGCTCATGTTGAGGAGGAGGTGGGCGAAGGGGGCGTAGAACAGAAGCAAGCCCTCCCCGCCCTTATAGCAATTGCTCTCGACGGCCGTCCTGCCGGACCTCAAGAGGGCGACGGCCTTGAAGCACATCAACGACCCGTTCACCCAATAGGTCACGGTCTGTTGGACGAAAGGCGTCGGGGGGCTTGAGTTCAAGACCTCGATGTGGACGTAGAAGCGCCCGTCCGGCAGGTCGAGCCCGTAAGTCACGTTCTCGACCGCCGAGGAGCTTACCCTACAGGAGGCGGGACAGCCGCTGTAAGTCACCGCCGTCACTATATACGTCGAGGTCGAAGTCCCGTTGAGCACGCGGGACCTGAAGGAGCTCCAGGCCGACTGGGGGGCGGCCCGCGCCCCGTAGGAGACAGCGATTACGAATATCAACGCGGCCGCGGCTACTCCGATCGCGATGGCTGGGGCGCGTCCCATGGGCGCCTCCACTACTGTAAATTTAAACACTTCGCGCCCATTAAGGCGAGGGTCGGCGCCGGGCGGCAGGAGGCCGGCACGTCCCTTGGACCAGCTCGGCCACCCGGGCTCGTCCCATCTACTCATACGGCTATTAATACATTACGCCAACTTTATATGTTGGGCCTCTCCGGGACATATGGATTTGGACAAAGAGGTAGAACGGTGGCTCAGATCTCTAGGCCTCAACCTCGTGGTTCCGCCCAACGCCCCCGAGCCGTTCCACATCTCAGTCGCTCCCCCCACCGGCCTCCCCGTAGTGGAGGTCGTCAGGCCCAAAGACGCGAACCTCTACGTGATAGCCATGGGCATAGCTGTCCATCCCGACCACAAGTCCGCCCTGGCCTCCATGAAGGAGGAGGAGAGGAGGAAGTTCCTTCTGGACCTCAAGAGGGCCGTCCTCCAGATGGGGGTCGACTTCGCCTTCTTGCCTCCAGACGCCGAAGTCCCCGAGGCCATCCACATCTCCAAGCCGGTCCTCATCGACGGGCTCGACGCCCACACGTTCGTGGAGGAATACTATAGGGTCAGGAACGCCGGCCTCATGGTCATTATGTCCTTCTCCGAGACGTTTAGGCGCCCCAAGGCGGAACGCCCCTCCCTCTACGCCTAGAAACCTAGAAATATACCCGTCTGTGTTCTTCCATGCGGGCGTTGTTTCTCCTACTGCTTTTGCTCCCCGCGGCGGCGCTGGCCGTACAGGTGACCGTGACGCTTGTGGACGGCACCACAGGCGCCGTCGTGAACAACGCGATGATGATAATATACGGCCCCAACGGCGAACTCATGCATGTCGTCCAGGGCGGCGTCTTCAACGGCGACCTCCCCCCGGGCAGCTACACCTTTGAGATCTTCGTCCGTTCGGTCTTGAGCTGCGGGAGCTGTCCTCCCTACACCTTCAATAGGTCCATATACGTCCAGGGCCCTACCAAGGAGAAGATATCTGTTCCTACGGCCTTCATAAAGGCCGTGGTGATAGACCAAGCGTCGGGCCGGGAGGCCGACTGGCCCGTCTCCATCTTGGGCCCCGACAATTCGACCTTGGCGTCGGGCCGGGGCTCCGTCGAGGTCGAGGTGGTGGCGATAGACGAACAGATCAAGGCGGCGGCCAATACGCCCTACGGCGTCTTTTACAACTCCACTACGCCGCAACCGGGCCGGAACTACACCCTGGCGGTAGTGGTGCCCACGGCCTACGTCGTCGTGGAGACATATGACGAGGCGCTCGGCAGGCCTGCGAACTACACGGTGCGGCTTCTGGCAGGCGGGCGGCTTGTCGCCTCCGGCCCCTCGCCCCTAAAGGCCGAAGTCCTCGGCGGGAGCTACGTGGCGTCCATCTCGGCGAATTTGAGCGGGCACGTCTACCTATACAACGAGCCCATAACCGTCGCGCCCGGCTCCAACAAGACCTACAGCATAAAGGTCCCCACTGCCCTCCTCTACGTATATCCCCAAAACCCCCTCGGCGGCGTCCTCAAAAACGCCACGGTCCTCCTCTACCTAGACGGGACGTTGGTCTTGAACTCCACCGGGCCTCTAAACGGCGCGGAGGTCCTTAGCGGAAACTACACGGTGGCCGCTACATACGGCAATTTGACCGCCACGGCTTCCGTCAATGTGGGCCCCGGCGAGAGGAAGGTGTTGTACCTCAACCTCACGGCGCCGGTGACGACCACCAGCATCAAGCCCGTCGCAACCTCGACCGCCCGACCCCCCGCCTCCTCCACCACGAAGACCGTTACCACAACTACGAGGACCGCAACCGCCAGCAACACGACGACGGGGACCGCCGGGCCGGCCCCCTCGGTCTCGACGGGCCTCCTATATGCCCTCCTGGCCTTGGGCTCGGCCGCCGCGGCTCTGGCAATTGGGGTCCTTGCCGTCGTGTTGCTCGCCCTCAGGTCTCAATAGGCCGTCTCTATGTCGCTCTAACAGCTCCATTATGGCGGCCCTCACGGCCTCGCTCCTATTGGGGTAGAGGCCTCGCTCTACGAGGTCCCCCAAGCCTTCCAACAGCCCTCTGGGCAGCCTCACTGTGATCAACACGGTCTTCTCCCCCACGGCATTACTGGAAAGGCCCGCATTTATTTTTTGCTTAGCGGCTTTATCGATATATAATTGGTAGTATATATTATATATGAAATAATTTTTATTACTATTTTTGCTCGTTTATATTTTGTTAGAGTAATTTTAAAAAATATATCTCTTTTTGGCGTTATGGAGGACATACTGCCGGCGTTGGGCGCGGCTTTGATATGGGCCTACGCCTCGGTGGCCTATAGGGACTATGTGGGGAGGATCGGCGTCTTGAGGCTCAACTTCTTGAGGATGCTCTACACCTCTCTGGCCCTCTTGGCGCCTGCCGTATATTTGGGGCTGGGGCGGGGGGCCCTATATGCGGCGTTGAGCGGCGTCTTATCTCTGGCGCTGGGCGACTCCTTGTACCTAAAGGCCTTGGGGACCGCCGGCGTCTCAGTCGCAGTTCCTGCGGCCTACAGCTATATCATATTGGAGCAGTTCATGGCGGTGCCTCTCGGCGAGCCCCTAAGGGCCTCCTATCTGGCGGCCGCCGTCCTTGTGGTGTTCGGGGTCTACCTCCTCGCGGCGGGGGCTGGGCGGGGCAGTCTGGCGGGCGTCCTCTACGCCTTGGGCGCCGCCCTGGCTTGGTCCGCCGGCTACGCCGCAGTTAAGGTGGCCGGAGTGAGCGGCGTGGGGCCCATCCCCATAGCCTTCGCCCGCGTCGTGGCGGCGTTGCCCGTGCTCGCCGTGTTGGGCGGAGCCAGGGGGGCCGGCCAGGCGGTGAGGGAGACTTGGCGCTCGGCATTGCCGGTCATAGCGGTCTTGGATCTGGGGGGCGGGGCGGCCCTGTTTGCGTACTCCACGGTGGAGATAGGGCTGGGGCCCACCGTCATAGCTCTGGGGGCCGTCCCCCTTGCGTCTCAGCTCATATCTAGGGCTTTGGGGAGAGAGAGGCCGACTCTCCGCGAATATGCGGCGGCCCTCCTCATACTTTCCGCAATAGCCATATCCTTTTATACTTGAGGTCTCGAGCCTCCGTGTTGATAGAGAGGCTGTATAGGGAGCTCCCGAGGGCTTACCGGTTCTTCGAGAGGGCTCTGGCCGTCGAGAAGGAGGAATACGGACTCTCCTACATATCGTCGGCGGCCGCGGCGGAGGCCGCCGTATGTCCGAGGGCCGCCGCATATAGGGCGGCGGAGGAGGAGGTGGAGGTCTTCGCGAGGGCCTTGAGGGACCGCGTCAAATACGCCGTGATGTTGGGCATGGCCGACGAGGGCCATGTGGACGTTTTGGCCAAAAGGGCCTCTAGGGGCGAGGCCGAGGCCTTCAAGTCGCTTTTACGTATAGGGAGGGATATAGGCCCCGAGGACTTGGCGCCGATTCTGCCCCGCCTCAAGGAGGAGTTCGAGGCCGCCAGGAGGGCCAGCAGGAAGGTCGTGGTCACAGCCGCCAGGGGCCTGGTGAGGGAGGCGGCGGCCTACGTGAAATATGCGGAGGTCTACCCCTACGCGGGGATGGGCCATAGGCATGGAGTCCATTTGTTCTACGCGGTGGCGGGCGTCGGGGCGGATCACGTCTATCTCTTCCGGGTCGCGAGGGATAGGGAGAGGGCCAGGAGGCTCGCGTTGGCCGAGGGCGATGTGGCCGCGGCGGCCTTTAGGAGGAGGCGGGTGAAGCTACATATATACGTGCCCGGCGAGGCCATATATTCGTATCTAGAAGACGCGGCGGACCCCACGCCGAAATACAGAGCGCTGATTGGAGGCCAGTGTAGGCCTGGCCCCGCCTGCGCCTCTTGTAGGTACAAAGAGGTCTGCGAATGCGTCGGAGATATCCCGCGGCGTCGTCGCGACGGATCACAGCGGCCTTGACGGCCCCTCCCCGCGCGTCGCGGCGGTAGTAGAGAACACGGGGATATTTATTCTTCCTCCTTTAGGTATTTGAGGAATATATAGCCCGCCGCCACCACGAAGGCGCCGGATACGGGCATGAGTAGGGCGGGGCTCACGTCTATTAGGTACCCAGCAACGGCGGCCGAGGGGGTCGCGGCGAGCCTCATGGATATGCTCGCCACGGCCGGCGTGGTCGCCTCTCCCCCCTCTGCGGCTACGCCG
>JBEULO010000031.1:0-5809 GCA_041287225.1 Thermoproteus sp. | reverse complement strand
GGCGGCAAGTTGAGACAGATAGAGGCCTACGGGGCCAAGGTGGTAAGGGTGTCGGGTAGCAGGGAAGATGTGTCCAAAGCCGCCGAGAGCTCGGGCGCCTACTACGCCTCACACGTATGGAGACCTGAGTTTAGGGATGGGATAAGGACGCTTTCCTACGAGCTGGTAAGGGATTTGGGGAAGGCGCCTGAGGAGGTCTACCTCCCCACTTCGGCGGGTACTCTACTATTGGGCGTATATTCCGGCTTTAAACACCTCTTAGATTCCGGCGTGATAGACGAAATGCCGAGACTGGTGGCGGTACAGACAGAACAAGTAAGGCCGGTCTGCGCCTCGGTAAGGGGGGAGCCCTACAGACCTCCCCAAAGGCTTACCTCAATCGCCGACGCGTTGATCTCCACAAATCCGCCTCTACTGCCGGAAATGGTACAAGTGGTGAAGAGCCACGGCGACTGCGTTTGGGTCACAGACGGCGAGATAGAAGCCGCTTGGAGGTGGCTTGCGCGTAGGGGGCTCCTCGTGGAGCCCTCTTCTGCGGCGGCGCTTGCCGGCTATTGGAAAAGAGGCGGTAAGGGCGACGCGGTAGTGGTACTGACGGGCAACGGGCTCAAGGCGTTATGAGCTGGGGCGCCTCAATAGCGGCGGCATCGGAGAGCTTCCAGGCGACCTATTTGGGAGTTAAGGTGTACGAAGCCGGCGGCAATACGGGCGACGTCGCCGCGGCCGTCTCCCTAGCCCTTACCTACCTCCTGCCCCACCTCAACGGGCTCGGCGGCGATTTCTTGGCCCTCTACGAGAGGGAGGGGTCGGTAAAGGCCGTCTTGGGCCTTGGCTGGGCTCCTAGAGGCGTGTCGGCCCGGCCGCCGCAGAGCGGCCTTAGATCTGCCGTAGTCCCCGGCTATATTGCCGGCTTGTGGGAGCTACATAAGGCGTTGGGGTCTATGGAGTGGAGCAAATTGGTCAATATGGTCGTTGACTTCTTGGAGAGACATGCAGTTGTCCACCCCAGCCTCGCCTACGCGTTGTCCAAGACGGAGCTGGAGGGGCCGGGCGCTGAGATATACCAAGCGGTCCCAAAGACGGCGGGCGCGCCCTATAGGTTGAAGCCCCTATTGGAGCTCTACAGACTGGCCGCCGAACACGGCCCCCAAGGCCTCTACGAGGCTCTTGCCGAGTCGCTTTCTGGGGATTATTTCGAAAGAGAGGACTTAACTCAATTTAGGGCTGAGGTAAGGGAGCCCATATCGATTAAATACGGCGACTGGACCCTCTACGAGGCCCCTCCGCCCTCTCTGGGCTTTGCCGTACTCCTCACCTTGAAGCTGGCCAGAGACCAGCTGCCCGAAAGCCCCCTTTCCTACAATAGGATAAAGGCTGTGGTGGCGGCGGCCAGGAGGGCACACTGGGCGCGCGATAAATATCTGGGCGACGTGCCGGTGCCTTTAGACGACATCTTGTCGGGCAGGATTCAGCTGGGCGAGGCGGAGACGCCGACGCCTACGCCGGGCACGACCTATTTCGCCGTGGCCGGTAAGGATGTCGTCGTCTCGGCCATACAGAGCCTTTACCACAACTTCGGCTCGCGTTACGTGGAGGGGAGGTGGGGCGTGGTGCTGAACAATAGGGCCTACGACTTCACGACGGGCCCCAACGCCCCTGCGCCCAGGAAGAGGCCGGCCCACACGCTTTCCGCTTTGTTGGCGGTAAGGGGAGGCGAGGTCGCCGCACTCGGCTCCAGCGCGGCCCACTACCGGCCTGTCGTCTACGCCCAGTTGGCGCAAAACCTAATAGACTACTCCATGGATCCCCGCAAGGTCGTATGGGCGCCTCGCTTCATATGGACCGGGAGATGGCACGTCGTGGCGGAAAGGGGATATGAGGAGGGGCCCGACGTGGAGATTGTGGACTACCCCTCCAGGTTGGGCGTAGCGGCCTTGGCCCTTAGGGGGGACAACGCGTTGGCGGCGGTGGCCGACATAAGGGGCGACGGCCTTGCGCTTTCGGTTTGATATATAATTAGGAAAAACGTTTATATTTGACACTCAGACCTGCCCCCCATGTTGAGGCTACCGCCTGGCAGAAATCCGCCCGATGAGATATACGTCTTCGTGGAGATACCGGCGGGCTCTAACGTCAAGTACGAGTACGACGAGGAGCTGGGCGTCATAACGGTGGACAGAGTACTCTACACCGCGTTGGTCTACCCGTTCAATTACGGCTTTATACCGAGTACTCTCTCCGAGGACGGAGATCCTCTAGACGTGGCTCTGTTGAGCGGCGCCGAGTTCTCGCCGGGAGTGTTGGTGAGGGCGAGGCCTCTGGGCCTCTTGGAGATGGAAGACGAGGAGGGGCTCGACTATAAGGTCGTAGCCGTGCCCATAGAGAAGATAGACCCGTCCTATGCAGAAGTGAAGGAGGTCTTCGATTTGACAAAACCCACTTTGGAGAAAATAAAACATTTCTTCGAGAGGTATAAAGAGCTAGAGCCCGGCAAGTGGGTAAAGGCTAGGGGCTATCTAGGCGTCGAGGAGGCCAAAAAATACATAATGGAAGCCATCGAGAGGTTTAAGAGGGCTGGAGGTCAGAACGTATAGAGGCGGCGGCTAGGTCCAAGGCCTCCCTACCTGCATCCACAAAGGGGTAGAAGCTGACAAACCCGTGGACCATCCCGGCGAACCTCACGGCGACGGCTCTAGAGCCGGAGGCCTTCATCTTATATGCGTATAGCTCCCCCTCGTCTCTCAACGGGTCGTACTCCGCAGTTACGACCAGAGCTGGAGGCAGGCCGCCCAAATCCGCCAGGAGGGGCGACGCCTTGAAGTCGTAGGCCTCCTCCGGCCTCTTTAGGTACTGCCTTCCGAACCAGACCATCAGCTCTATCGGGAGCGATGTAGTCTCGGCTACGCCGAATTCGACGAGGGATGCCGTCGGCACGCCTGTCATATTGACGACGGGGTAGATCAACACTTGTTTCTTTACGAGCTTCTCGCCGGAATTTCTATCCAGTATGCTCACCACAGCGGCCAGATTGCCCCCAGCGGAATCGCCGGCCACTGCGATTCTGTCCGGATCCACGCCCAATTCGTCTGCGCGGTCGGCGACCCACTTCAACGCGGCGTAGGCGTCCTCGACGGCTGTCGGGAATTTATACTCGGGGGCGAGCCTGTAGTCTACAGACACGACGACCGAATCCGAAAGCCTCGAGAGCCTCCTACATATATGGTCGTGGGTCTCTATACTGCCGAATACGAAGCCCCCTCCGTGGTAGTACAACACGGCGGGTAGCCCCGCCGCCTTTTTCGGGAAGTAGACCCTCGCCCTTATGGAGCCCCCAGACACGGGTATATGTACGTCCCTCGTCTCTGCTATGGGCTCCTGTACGGCGGCAGTCAGCAATCTCGACTGTTCCTCTACCTGTCTACGCAACTCCTGGGGCGATGCGGCGATCGACAGAGCCCTTATCCTCTCCAAAATGGGCTTGATTTGGGGGTCGAGCGGCATTAGAAGACCATGGGGACGTAGCCCGAGTTTATATAATACGCTATCCTCTCCCCCGCAGGCATCAGTTTGACTATGGCGGAAAGCTTTTGGTCTATCCCCTTGTTTTTGGCGTAGTTTATACAAGCCGAGTCGACGACGCCAGCGGCGTTGAGCGCGTCGAAGGCTTGTTTCGAGGGACCCGATAGGGCCAGAAGCCTCTCCTGGCTGGGGCCGAAGAACACTATCTTCAAGTCCTCATACCTCTTTGCGTCTAGAGATCTGGCCGCCAGCGTCAAGGCGAGGTCCATCTTCTCGTCGCCGCTCATTATCACGAATAGGACCTTCATGTAGGAAGAAACGAGTCCGGTTTTAAAGTTAGAAGAAGGCGTCGAGGGAGGAGGTCTTGGCCTTGCCGAGGGCCTTCCTCAAACGTTCAAGCCCCCTTTCGACTCTATCCCTACTGAAGTCGTGCTCTTCGACTAATATCTCCACTACTTTAGCCTCATCGGGCTCTCTAAACTCCACCTTGTAGTTGTCGGTAGCCGGCGGGTTGAGGAAGATCTTCTTTATCTCGAGGGGATCTACAGGCCACTGGACGCCCTTGAGGACCGTCTTGAGGGCGTTTTCGAGAGAGCCCTGCTCCCAAACGACCTTAAGGGCCTTCTGGGGCCCTATCCCCGGCACCCCGTCCGGGTTGTAGTCCGTGCCCAACAGGATCGCCACGTCTATCAACTGCTCCCTCGATTTAAGCCTCAAGGCCTTGAGGACTTTCTCCAGCTCTATGAGCTCTGGGGGCACCTCCACGTATTCCTCTCCAACTTTTCGCCTAGAAGACACGGCGAGATTTCTCACCAGCCGCGGCGCCCCGAAGAGGAGTGAGTCGTAGTCTTGACTTCCAGCGCCCCACGCGGATCCCCTCGCGGCCATATACGCCGCCTGGGCCTCGCCCTCGCTGGGGGCCTGGACCCAAGGTATGCCCATGGCCGATAGGAGGGCCTTCGCGTCTTGGGCCATGGCGTCGGTCACGTAGACGACCCTCTTGGCGTATTTGGCCGCCTCTTCGGCCCTCCCCTCGGCGGCGGCCCTCTCCATTTGCTCCCTTGCCTTCTCCTTCACGGCCCGCCTCGCCTCTATCTCGGCCCTCTTCAACTCGGGCGGCTTCCCGTCGAAGACGTAGACCGGCTTTATGCCGGCCTCTACGAGGTTTATAGTCCTGTAGAAGAGGCCGTTGAGGTGGCTCGTGACCCTCCCCCTGCTGTCCATTAGGGGGGTCCCGTCGGGCTGTCTTATAGACGCCAGGAATTGATATAGGGCGTTGTAGGCGTCTAGAGCCACGACGCGCCCCGCCAGTTGTTCCAGTTTTACCTCCCGTCTCGCCTCTTGCGGTATGAGTTTGCCCAACTCTGTAACTCCCACATGTGTTAGGCGTCGTAATAAAAAATTAGTGCCTTCTAGTGATCTGATATATCTCCTTCCCGCCCTTCGATATCCTCCTCACATATACCTTGCCGTATAGCTCCAGGAGCATCAAGGCCTTCCTCAACTCGGCCTCAGTTATATCGGGCCTGGCCCTCTTGAGGAACTCCATGATCTCTTCAGAGGTCATCTGTTCTTGCCTCCTCAATTTGTATATGGTCTCGATTACGTCGTTGACAAGAGCGACTGTTATGTTCTTCATAGGTATAACGGCGGCGTGGCTTTGGCCTTGGCGGCGGGCTGGAGCTGCCTGGCCCTTTCGAGCCAGCTCTCGTAGAACTTCAACATGTCGGGCGTTATAGAGGGCTTTACTTTCGCCAAAGCGGCCTCGAAGTGCCTCATGGCGACCTCCTTGGAGTTTATGTCCTCCCTCAAGGCCATGAAGGTGGCCTCTCTGACCACGAGCTCTATATCGGCGCCGGAATAGCCCTCGGTCCTCCTCGCGAGTTCCTCCAGGTCTACGTCTTTGGCTAGAGGCACGTTGCGGGTATGTATCAAGAATATGTCCAGCCTCGCCTTGAAGTCGGGAGGCGGCACGTATATTATCCTGTCGAACCTGCCGGGCCTCAGAAGCGCCGGGTCCACTAGATCCGGCCTGTTGGTGGCGCCTATGATCACCACGTTCTCTAAGGTCCTAATTCCGTCCATTTCGGCCAACAGCTGGGCCACTACGCGCTCCGTGACGAAGGAGTCGGCGCCGAGGCCTCTGGCGGAGGCCAACGCGTCTATCTCGTCTATGAAGACCACGCAGGGCGCCGCCATCCTGGCCTTCTGGAATATCTCCCTTATCATCTTCTCGGACTCGCCAACCCATTTGGAGAATATCTCGGGGCCCCTCACCGCTATGAAGTTG
>JBEULO010000030.1:3694-5949 GCA_041287225.1 Thermoproteus sp. | reverse complement strand
CGCGGAGGAATACGTGAGGGAGAAGAGGCTTGTGAGGACTAAATCCGGGCGGCTACGCGCCGATTTAATTTAACTTTTTACTTAAAAATAATCGCAGAGATCCGCGGGATGCCCTACGAGTAGCTTGAAGAAATTATTTAAATGGGTTGTCCGGTGCCGTCATGTATGCGGTATATCTCAACATAACCTACAAGCCCTCCATACGCGAGCCTGAGGGCGAGACCATATCTAAAGAGCTCCTTCAGAGGTTCGGCTTTAAGGTCGAGGTGAGGGCCGGCAAATGCCTCATGCTCCTAGTCGACGCGCCTACCCCTCAAGCCGCGGCCGAGGAGGCCCTCAGAATAGCCAGAGAGGCCCGGCTGGGCAACCCCAACGTCCACGCGATTGAGGTCGTCAAGGTCGTAGAGACATGAGGGTGGGCGTGCTTAAATTCCCCGGCACCAACGGCGACTTCGACGTGTTGAGGGCTCTGGGGGTCGTAGGGCTTAGGGGGGAGGTCGTCTGGCATAAAGACTATAGGGCCGGCCTCTACGACGCTGTGGTGGTCGCGGGAGGCTTCAGCTACGGCGACAGGCTCAGGGCGGGCGCCATAGCGGCGGCATCCAAGGCCGCAGAACAGTTGAGGGAAGACGCCGCCAGGGGCGTTCCCGTCTTGGGCATTTGTAACGGCTTCCAGATACTAGTCGAGGCGGGCCTCCTGCCGGGCGCCCTCGCGCCGAACGATCCGCCCGGTTTTATCAGCAAATGGATCCCTGTGAGGATAATAGACAACGAGACCCCCTTCACCCTCCTGTACCAGCGAGGCGAAGTCGTATACATGCCCGTGGCCCATGCGGAAGGTCGCTATATACCTACAGGGCCCTATAGGGCAGTGGTGAAGTACGTGGAAAACCCCAACGGCTCCTTCGACGACGTGGCCGGAGTGGCCGAGAGCAACGTGATGGGGCTTATGCCGCATCCCGAGCGCGCGATAGATCCCCACATATCTAGAGGGGGGACCGGCGGGGCTAAGTTGTGGCTGAGCCTAAAGGCTTGGCTCAAGGCCTAGGCCACCTGCACGCCGTCGACCAGCAGAGGGCCTTCCGGCTTAACCCGCCCGACGACCCGCGCGGCCAGCCCGTAGCTCTCAGCGGCTCTTATCAGCTCGTCGGGGCTTTCGGTTATTAGGGCCATGCCGATCCCCATGTTGAAGACCCTATAGGCCTCGTCCCTCGGGACTCCCCTCTTAATGGCCTCTGCGGCCCAACAGGGGATTTCGCCCAGCTCCATCTCGGCGCCAAGCCCGCCCAGCACCCGCCTCAATTTGGAGAAAGAACCGCCGGTTATATGCGCGGCGGCCTTGACCAGACCCCCTTTCATCAGCTCTACGACCGGCGAGTAGTCCGCCACAGGCGCCAGCAGGACGTCCGAAGCGGTCGAGCCACATATACGTTCTTCCAGTCTGAAGAGCCTGCGGAGCAGACTGTAGCCGTTGGCGTGAGGCCCCGTGGACTCCAAGCCCACGATGTAGTCGCCCGGCTTCACCGCCATAGGGCGCGCCTCTCTTCTGGCCAACACGGTGCAGACCACATCTATTCCGCTCACCACGTCGGGCATTATGGCCGTCTCCCCGCCGAGCACTACGACGCCTGCCCTGCGGGAGGCCTCGGCAAGGCCTCTAATCACCTCCTCGGCCTTTTCTTCAAGCCCAGGGGAGACGGCTATGTAGTCCACCGCCGCCACGGGCTTGAAGCCGTCGCACACCACGTCGTTGATGTTGACGTAGAGGCAGTCCCAGCCGGCGGTCTCGAGCCGGCCGGCTTGTAGGAGCCAAAGGGCCTTCGTGCCGACTCCGTCCACATGGAGCGCGTAGTCGCCTCCATCTAGTTGTAGATACCTCACATAGCCGCCTTCAAGCCCGCCGAGCGCCCTCAGGGCCGCCTCGTGGACGGCCCTCTGCCTCCCTATATCCACGCCGGCGTCTCTGTACCTCATGGCGGCGCCAAGAGCCTATGGGATGTCGCGATCCTCGCCACTTGGTATGTCGTCCTGATTAAATTCTTCAAGAGGCGCGCACGCGTGGCCAGGCCCACCCCGCCTATATTCGGCGTGAGGTACGACGCCTTTTCGGCCACCGACTTTTCGTCCACGTCGAAATACCACCTGCCCGTCGACGGGTCGACCTTGCCGCCAACGCCGACGACCACGGCGCCTTCTTTTATCATGTCGCCAGTGAGGCGCCAAGGGTTGTCGCTGTACAGCTCCGGCGGCCTCCC
>JBEULO010000030.1:0-3653 GCA_041287225.1 Thermoproteus sp. | reverse complement strand
TGCAGTACGGTCACCGTGGCGTCTAGTTGCATCAGCATGATCGAGAGCGGCTTGCCCACGAGCTCGCCCTTGCCGACCACCACCACGTCGGCCCCTCTGACGTCTATGGAGTACTGCTGGAGGAGCTCCAATATCCCGGCTGGGGTGCAAGGCAACACGTCGTTGTTCAGGTCGAAGCCGGCCGCCAGCCTCTTTTTGCTCTCGGGCGTGAGCCCATCTACGTCCTTCTCCGGCGCAAGTACGTCGAAGAGCGCCTTCTCGTCGACGAAAGGAGGCACGGGCTTCTGCACCAATATGCCCGTCACGTCGTCCCTCTTGTTGAGGCTCTCTATGAGGCGGAGGGCCTCTCTGGTCCTACGCTCGGGGGGTATGCGGTATAGCTCGTATATCTCCACCTCGCCCCCCACCTCCCTGACGTCTCTAGCCTTCAGAGATACGTATTTGACCTGGGTCTCTAGCTCCACCGGGTCGTCGTTTAGGAGCAGAACGGCGAGCTTCGGAGTCAAGCCCACCTCCTCCAGCCTCTTTACGTGTTCCCTCGCCCATTCCTTCGCCTTTCTGTGGAGCTCGGCGCCTTTTATCCACGTAACCATGGCGGCAAGATCAAGTCTAGAGGCTTGTCGGCCCACTCCTTGAGTTGAAACTCCACATAGGCCCTCTGCCTCTCGTTCCACCTCTCGATCCAGCCCCTATCGGCCTTCAAGACCGCGCGGCGGACCTGCACGGGCTCCTCCACCGTCTTCAGCCGGCCCCCCTCCTCTACCACCTTCGGGGCCCTTACGGTCTCCTCGAAGAGGTAGACGAGCCCGTCGGCCACCGCCTGTATTACGCGCGAATAGAGCCTATGTTCGAAGATCAGGACTCTATCCGCCAGCACCTCCAGCTTTTCCTCGTAGGGTATCGGGAGGGCGTATATGTCGCCTATATATACAGGCCACTGGTCGAGTATGGGGCCTCCGTCCACCGATTCGTCCACTAGATGTACCGTGGGGCCTGTGACCTTCACGCCCGCCTTGAAGACCTCCATGTGGACCCACATGCCGTACATCCCTTTGCCGCCCGCAAACGGCAGGAGGGACGGGTGGATGTTCAGCACCCATTTAAACTCCCTTATGAAGTCGCCGCTGAGGATGTAGTCGTATCCCGCCAAGGCGATCAAATCGACGCCGTGACTCTTGAGGATGGCCGACATCTCCTCTTCCCTCTTCCGCCGGGGCACCCCTCTATGTTTTATAAAATACGAGACCACTCCGTATCTGGCCGCTATCTCCCTGACGGGCGCGTTCTCGTCGCTATATATAAGCGCTACGGGCTCCACGCCCTGTAGCACCCCCAGCCTTATGTGGTCCATTATGGCCTTGAAGTTGGAGCCCCTCCACGAGGCCAATACGGCCAGCTTCAGCGTCATTAGATTAAGCAAAAACATAAAAATAAATTTATTGCCCCTGAGGAGCATGCGCAGATAATTTAACCTATTGCTTAAAATTACAAGGGCCTCAATTTAATCGTTCCCTTAAATAAAACGGGGAATATCAGCCGAGATCTCCTGTACATGTTTAATGGTATGTTAAAATTTATAAGACGTAGACGTCCTCTGGCCATGAGCCTCACGGAGGCCGAATTGAGGTCGATTAGAGACGGGCTCGGGAGGGAGCCCACGCCGGTTGAGTTGGCCCTCTTCACGTCGCACTGGTCCGAGCACTGTAGCTATAAATCCACTCGTAGATGGCTCAGGAGGTTGCCCTCCAAGGCCCCGTGGGTCGTCAGAGGTCCCGGCACCGACGCCCCTCTGGTGGAGATAGCCCCCGGCGTATACGTCACGTTTAAGATCGAGTCCCACAACCACCCCAGCGCTGTGGATCCGTACAACGGCGCCGCTACGGGGGTCGGAGGGATAATCCGCGACATCTTGACCGTAGGGGCGAGGCCGGTGGCCCTGTTGGTCAATCTACATTTCGGCCCTCTGGAGCGCCCCCACGCCAGATGGATCGCTCAGAATGTAGTTAGGGGCATTTCCGATTACGGCAATAGGGTCGGCGTGCCTGTAGTGGGCGGCGAGACTTGGTTCGACGAGGCGTTTACCTACACGCCGATCGTCCTGGCCACATGTGTCGGCGTGGTGAGGGCCGAGGAGGTGCCGAGGGGAGGCGTCGAGCCGGGCGACGTCCTCGTCGTGGCGGGCTCCGGCGCTGATAGGAGCGGGCTCGGCGGCTCGGCGTTTGCCAGCAAGGTCCTGACGGGCGAGGAGGACTTGGGGGCGGTGCAAGTGGCCGATCCCCTTATGGGCAAGAGGCTAATAGATGTAGTGCAGGAGGCGCGAACTTGCGTCAGGTACATAAAAGACCTAGGCGGAGGCGGGCTGGCTACGGCCTTGGCCGAGCTGGCTGAGTGGTTCGGACTCGGCATCGAGGTCGACTTGGACCGGATCCATATGGGCGATAGGGACATGGGGCCCGCCGAGCTCCTCATGAGCGAGACGCAGGAGAGGCTGGTCTTCGTGGTATCGGAGGTCCAGCTTAAATGTCTAGAAGAGCTGTTGGACAAATACGACGTGCCCCATTCTGCAATTGGGCGTTTTGTGAACGACAGGCGCATCGTCTTGAAGTGGCGCGGCGAAGTGGTAGGCGACGTGCCCGTGGAGCTGGCCGCGAGGGCCCCGGAGCTCGACTGGCCCGTCGAGCCCTACGAGCCGCCTCCTCTGCCCGAGCTGCCCGAGCCGCCGTTGGAGAAGGCGATAGAGCTGGTCCTGTCCTCCCCCAATATAGCCAAGAAGGAGGCCATATACCAGAGGTTCGACTTCGACGTAGGCGTCAGGACCGCGGTGAAGCCCGGCGAGGGGGACGCCGCAGTGATCAAGCTATACGAGCTGGGGAACCTCGGCCTGGCCGTCAAGGGAGACGCCAATCCCAGATACACATATCTGAGCCCCAAGCTCGGCGCCGCCAACGCCTTAGTCAAGGCCTATAGGAACGTCGCAACTGTCGGAGCCACGCCGCTGGCCGCCGTCGATTCGATAAACGTGGGGAGCCCGGCGAGGGCCTATTGGCAGTTCAGAGAGGCCGTGGAGGGCTTGGCGGAGGCCGCGGGGGAGCTCGGCGTGCCTATTGTCGGCGGCAAGGTGAGCCTCTATAACGAGTACAACGGGGAGCCCATAAAGCCGGTAGTAACCGTCGTCGTGTTGGGCCGCATCGACGACGTGTCGCGAGCCAAGAGGGCCGTGTGGAGCGACGGCGATAAAATATTCCTGTGGGGCTCCACGAGGGCGGAAATCGGCGGTAGTGAATATCTATATAGGGTCTTCGGCTTGACTGCAGGCGTGCCCCCCTCTATAGACTACGCTAGGGAGAGAGAAATAGCGAGGCTCATGCCGCAGTTGGTCGGACACATCACAGGAGCCACAGATGTGGGCGTGGGAGGGCTCGCAACGGCGCTGGCCAAGATGGCAGTTAACAGCGGCGTGGGGGCCGTCGTAGATGTCTGTAAGGCACCTGGAGGCGCGACGAGGATAGATTATCTCCTATTTAGCGAGAGCAACGGCCGCGTGGTCCTAGCTGGGAGCGAGGGGCCCGGCGTCCCTCTGGGCGAGGCTGGCGGCGAAGAGCTCGTCTATAGATGCGGCGACACGATTATATACAGGAAAAGAGTAGAAGACC
>JBEULO010000003.1:2728-8982 GCA_041287225.1 Thermoproteus sp. | reverse complement strand
AGGCGCTGGGCTTCAAAGTTGAGGTTGAGTACATAATCGACGTGGCGTCGAGGACATATGGCCTAACGGATTCAAGAGCCTTAGGTTTTGAGACGCCGGGAGGGTCACGCCGAGGCGCCTCCGAAAATCGGTGGACGGACAGGAAGAAATGGCCTAAAAACTCACTTCCTAGCTGGCGCTATTGGCCCCAGGCCGTACTTGCTCCTCGCCTCGTTCAGCCTGGCCACAAGCCCTTCCAGCTCGCCGGCGGCTTGACCTGGATCTATAACGACGGCGGCAGCTGCGGAGACGTTTATGCCAGCTGCTTTGCCCAACTTCTCTTTAGACGGGACGTAGACATACGGCACTTTTTTCTCCTCGCAGAGTATGGGCAGATGAGCCACGACTTCGGGCGGATCTACGTCTTCGGCTATGAGCACGAGCTTCGCGAGGCCGCGCTCGACGGCCTTAGTGACCTCGTTGGTCCCCTTCTTTATTTTGCCCGTCTGTCTTGCAGTGTTCAATATCTCGTACGCCTTTTCGGCGAGCTCGGCGGGAACTTCAAATCTGACGTAGAACGGCTTGCCCTGCACCGAGTTCGCGTAAAAGGTCTTGGGGTCTACCGTGGTTGCCATGGCCTTTGCGAACTCTAGAGGTTATAAATATTTTGAGGAGGAGTCTGCGTGACGACCAAGCGTCGATAGAAAGCCTTTTATAGAGCGGCGAGCTTGACCGCATGCGAGGGGAATGTGCTTGAAGGCGTCGATTTGAGCTTCGGCTACGGCAACTTTAAAGTATTTGAAGATGTAAACATCGAAGTACATGAGGAGGAGGTAGTGGCCGTAGTGGGCCCTTCGGGGATCGGCAAGTCCACTCTGCTTAGAATTCTGGGCGGCTTCTTGAAGCCCCTTACGGGCGTCGTCAAGCTTTTCGGCAGGCCTGTAGTCAGGCCGTCGCCACAGATAGTCTTGGTGCATCAATCCATCGTCACGTTCCCCTGGATGACCGCCTTGGAAAACGTCATGTTGGGGCTCCAATATATGAGGCTGGACAGGCGGGAGGCCGAGGAGGAGGCCCGGCGCATATTGGAGCTAGTGGGCCTCAAGGGCTTCGAGAGCTTTTACCCCAAAGAGATGTCGGGGGGCATGAGGCAGAGGGTGGCCATAGCGAGGGCGCTGGCGGCGAGGCCCTCCGTGTTGTTGATGGACGAGCCCTTCAGCCATTTGGACGAACTGACTGCCGAGAACTTGAGACGGGAGCTACACGGCATACTCTTCAACGAGGGCACTTCCCTCAAGGGCGTCGTGTTGGTATCCCACAACCTCTACGAGGTGGTGGAGCTGGCCGATGTGGTCTACGTACTCAACGGGAGGCCGGCCCACGTGGTGGACGTCTTGAAGATAGACCTCCCGCGGCCTAGAAACGTAAGGGATGAATCCGTCACTAAATATGTAGATATGCTCTACTCCAGCCTAACCTCGCCGAAGAGGGCGGAGATCGGCGCGACATGATAGGCTACGCCGAGATAGCGCTGGCGGCCGCCGTCTCGACCTTGAGGGTTTTGGCGCTAATAGGCGCCTCTATAGTCACCGGCTGGCTTCTAGGCTACGCCGCCATCAAGAGCAGGACCTTCGAGAACGTCTATACGTCTTTGATCGGAGTGCTCGAGTCGGTGCCCGTCTTCAGCTTCTTCCCGGTGGTTTTGGTCTTCTTCGTGTCGGGGATAGGCGGATACTTGGGGGTAGAGCTCGCCGCGGACTTTTTGGTCTTCACCGCGGTGGTTTGGAATATATGGATAGGCATATATCAAGCCTTTAAGACCGTACCGCAAGAGATGTTGGAGGTGGCCGAGAACCTCAGACTCGGCTTCTTCAAACAGTTGAGGATGCTCTACATCCCCTACTCCATGCCGCGAATAGCGGCGAACCTCATGCCGAGCTTCTCGGATGGCTTTTTCTACATAACAGTAAGCGAGGTCTTCTCCGTCGGGTCCTCGCAGTACAGCGTCTTCGGTATAGGGTCGGTCATAGCGAGGCTGACGGCGGAGGGGCAGTGGGGACAGCCGGCCTTCATGGGCCGTTACGTCTTTGCGCTGGCCGTGCTGGCGCTGGCCGTGGGGTCCGTGGTTTACGGATTTAGGGAGCTCGCCGACTATGTGGCCGGCAAATATGCCGTAGACAGCCCGATCCCGGTGAGGCGGGTGAAGCTGGTGCCCCCCTGGCTCGCTAGAGGCGTCGGCGGGCCCCTCGCGAGGATTGCCAGAATCATTTCTGCCAGCCAGAGGAGGCCCGCACAGCCGCCTCCTCCCCCCGTGTGGTACGAAGAAGAGAAGAGCCACGAGCGCCTATTGAGGGCGGTGGGCGCCGCGGCGGGCATTGCGCTCCTGGGCGCCGTAGCCTACGGGGCCGTGAAGGCCGTCGCCTCTACTCCTACTTACCTCTGGGGCCGGCTCCTAGCCCAGACGCCCTACGTCTTGTTGGCGCTTGCGCTGGACTATTTGAGGGTCCTCGCCGTCGCGCTGGCCTCGTTGGCTCTGGCGGTGACTTTGGGCTACTATCTAGCCACGCATCACAAGGCGGAGAGGATATTCGTCCCGATACTACAGATCTATTCGGCCTACCCGGCCCCCGTCTACTTCCCCCTAATTTTCGCCGCCACGTACGCCGCCCTTTACGGGGCTCTGGGCTATTACGCAAATGAGCTGTATGTAATACTCCTGGGCTTCATCTCTACGTTCTATTACGTCTTCTACGGCTTCTGGATGGGCCTAAAGGCCATGCCGCATGAGGTCTGGGAGCTCGTAGACAACCTAGGCATCTCCTTCTCGAAGAGGCTCCGATACGTCCTCCTGCCGGGGACTATGCCCTACTTGATAGCAGGTCTTTCCTCGACGATAAATAGCGCGTGGGGCGGCTTGGCTATAGGCGAGTATTGGCCCGGCATATACGACGGACGCAATTTGGAGGTGTCGACCGGCCTCATGAAACTTATCGTCGCGTCTACAGACGCCGGCGATATAGCCCTGGCGGCCTGGGCCTCGTTGATATTCGGTATTGTTGTTGTATTATTCTCCATATTCTTTACCAGACGCCTTATGGATCTAGCGCATAAGAAGTACGTGGTAGAGGAGGCCGTCTACGCCGCCTGAGCGCCGGCCGTAGCGGAGAGCTCTCCAAAACTTTCAGTGAACTCTACTATAAAAACCCTATAGTTAATTTAGCCGTGCGGGTCGTCCTCGGCACTCCGGTAAGGACCGAGCCCAAGCCCTGGCTATATTTCCGGGTAGACTCCCTTATGATAAACGCATTGGAGGCCGACGGAAGGGCCAGGGCCCATTTGGGCTTCGAGGGCGAGCTTTGGGCCGATTCGGGGGGGTATCAGATCCTCAAGAGGGGGCTCTCCGTAAGCCCCTCCCTCCTGGCTAAACGGTACCGCGAGATAGGATGCGACGTATGCCTCTCGTTGGATATACCCCCCTCGCCTAGCGATAGGCCGGAGGAGGCCGAGAGGAAGGCCGAGGCCACCTATAAGAACTGGCTGGCCCTCAAGTCGGAGCTACCCGACGCGAGGATAGTGCCAGTGGTGCACGTATATCCCGACGAGAGGCTATTCTTGAAGTGGATTAGGCGCTACGAGGGGGCCGAGGAGCTGGCCATAGGCGGGGCTGTGCCCTACATATTGATATCTAGGGGGGTCCCCAAAGGCTCGAGGGCCGTGGCGCTACGCCTTATGGCTTTAGCTCGTCGCGAATTCGACGGGAGGATACACGCGTTGGGGCTGGGGAGCCCCTCGGTGTCGCCCACGTTAGAGGCGCTGGGGATAGACTCGACCGACTCGGCCACTTGGAGGCTCAAGGCGGCCTACGGCAAGGTCGTAATGCCCGGCGGGGGCGAGAGGCATGTGACGGATAGGGCCGTCAATTTCGGCAGGAAGAAGGCGGGGGAGGAAGAGCTCAGAGAGCTCTACGAGTTCCTAAAGGCCACAGGCTTCCCCGCGCTCGACGGGTTCGCCGACTTCTTGAGCCGCGTCAAGGCCAGCTTCGAGTACAGGGCGCTGGTGAACGCTTGGGTGGTCTTGAAGAGCAGAGCGCCTCCGCGCTCGCAAGCCTTTAGGAGGCTGTACGTCGAGGCCTTAAAGGCCTCCCGCGTGGCGTAGCCGCGGCAACTTTTATTTAGAGGCTTGGGCCTCTCCGCGTGGCGTTGAGGCTGTCCAAAAGGCCGTCTAGGGTGAAGCTTAGAGGTCGGGCCGAGGCGGTCTGCCCTATAAGCAAGACGGTCGACGAATATGTAGTGGAGGTCGAATACGTGCCGAGAGAGGCGGCCCTATTGATCGAAGAATTCCAGAAGATCCTAGATGGCTATAGGGGCGTCGAGATACTCCACGAAGAGCTCGCCGTAGATATAGCCGAAAAGATAAGGGCCTTGATATCTCCGTTATATGTGAAAGTAGTGGTGAGGTCGACCTACAGAGGCGTGGACGTCGAGGTCACTGCAGAAGTCGGCGGACAGCCCACAATCTATATTTAGCCGGCCCCCTATACCTCTATGATCGTCGTAGAGAATTTAAGCAAGAAGTTCGGAGAGGTCTGGGCGCTTAGAGGCGTGACCTTCTCGGTCGGAGGCGGGCGGGTGGCGTCAATACTGGGCCCCAACGGGGCCGGCAAGACCACGCTAGTTAGGATATTAATAACGGAGCTCTTGCCGACGAGCGGGAGGGCCTACGTAGCCGGACACGACGTCGTGAAGGAGGCCGAAAAGCTCAGGCGCAAAATAGCGGCGGTGCCGCAGGAGGGCTCCCCCATAGGCTTCTTGACGCCCCGCGAGTTCGTCTACGCCTACCTCCTACTCCGCGGCTACCCCAGGCGGGAAGCCCGACAAAAGACCGAGCGGGCCCTCGAAGAGCTCCAACTACTAGACGTAAAGGACCGAGAAATCCAGACGCTCTCTGGAGGCACAAAGCGGCGGGTCCTCCTGGCGGCCGTGCTGGCGGCTGACGCTGACGTGGTCTTCTTAGACGAGCCGACTACAGGCCTCGACGTATTTTCGCGGAGGGTCGTCTGGAACGCAGTGGCCTCCATGAGGCGTAGAGGAATTACGGTCCTCTTGACGACACACTACGTGGAGGAGGCGCAGACCCTCAGCGACTACGTGGTGATCATCAATAGGGGGAGGGTCGTGGACATGGGCTCCCCGGAGGACCTCGTGGAGAAAGTGCCGGGCAAATACGTCGTGGAGGCATACGGCGCCTCGGACGCCAGAAGGCCCCATATAGCCATAGGCGACAGGGCCATATATTTCGTCGACGACCCCAAAGAGGTGGCAGATCCCCTAGTGGAGGCCGGCGCCAAGGTGAGCATAAGGCAGAAGTCGCTGGAGGACTACATCCTATATAAGGTGGGGGTCATATCGGAAGAATGAAGAAGCTCCTAAGGGACATACTGGTGATCGGATGGCTCAACGGCTGGGTCCCGCTGGTGCGTAGTTGGATCTGGCTGGTGGCTAACTCGGTGACGCCGCTGAGCTTCTTAGTGGTGCTGGCCGTCTATGCGGGACAGACGGGCTTGAAGTGGGGCCTCCTCGGCGGGCTCATCTGGACTGTCGCCTCAAACGGGATTTCACTTATAGGCGATGCGACCTTCTATAGGCTGGAGCTCAAATTCCAACAGATGTTAGTGGCCGCCCCGGTCAGCCCCATCGCCTATGCCTTAGGCCTAGCCCTCAGCTCCCTCATATTCGCGGCGCCTGCTGTGGCGTTCTACGCGGCCTATTTAGCGGCGCTGAAGGCCTTCACCGCCTGGAGCGCACTGGCGGTGGCCGCCTCCTCGGCGTTGTTGTGGGTCTCGACGGCCGGGCTGGGCTTTGTCGTCTCTACGCTCATAGGCCAGATGCGATACGCGTGGGCCGTGCCCGGCATTTTGAGCGCAGTGCTTTCCGCCATGGCGCCTGTATACTGGCCGGCCACCATACTGCCCGATCAACTCCTAGGCGTGGTGTTGCCCACAGGCGCCGCCGGCGTTATAGACCAGGCCGCCCTCGGCATGGCCCAATACCGGCCTGAGGTGGTGACTATCGCGTGGGCCGTCCTGGCGGCCTATGCCGCCATATCGCTCGTACTCCTCGCCAGAGTCGCCCGCTGGAGGCAGACGTGACCGTGCGGAACAGCGGCGAGGGGGCCAAAATATATTAAGGCGTAGTATTCCTTGACGTCATGAAGTACAGGCTCATGGACGTTCTTGCGTGTCCATACGACAAGACCTTCCCCCTTAAGCTCGTGGT
>JBEULO010000003.1:0-2703 GCA_041287225.1 Thermoproteus sp. | reverse complement strand
CCCTTCTGCGAGGAGTACTGCGCCTACCGCGACCTCAAGATAAAAGAACACCCCAAGCCCGACGCCCTCCCCTGCGAGGAGTGCCACCGCTGGGAGATAGAGACAGGCGTGATTTACTGTCCGACTTGCGGCCGCTGGTATCCCATAATCGAAGAAATTCCAAGAATGCTCCCAGACGAGCTTAGAAACGAGAAGGAGGAAGTGGAATTCCTCAAGTCCATAAAGGACGAGTTGGAGAAAGCGGCACCGGACCTGGCCAAGAAGATACTCCACGAGGGCAAGCCCTTTAGGCTCAAATAGCCGTCATATAAAGCCGTTCAGGACCAGGCTCTCTAGGGCCTTCTCCAAGGGACCCCTCCTAGTGGCCACAAATAGGAGGAGGTAGAAGAGAGCCGAGGCGTAGAGGCCCAGGACCGGCGAGGCCACCGCCAGCGCGCCCGCCACGAAGGAGGCGAAGGCCGAGAGGCTCAACAAGAACGTCTTGAGGCCGATCCTCAAAGGCCAGGTGTGTTCGCCCCTCACCTGATATGGGGAGATCAGAGCGAAGAGGTAGGCGTATATTGCGGCAAACGGCGGTATTTGGCCCAGAGAGGCTATGGCGACTCCGAGGGCCGAGGGGACGCCGAGAAGCCAAGCCGCGATGCCCGCAACAGAGAGCGGGGAGAGGAAGACCAGCGTGGCGGCCGCGATGCCCCAAAACGCATGTTTGAAGTACTTGACGCCTAGGGCCGAGGCGGAGATCCACAGCCTCTCGTTGGCCACAGAGCTCGTGCCCATCAACGAGGCCGATGCGGCGGAGGCCACGAACACGGCTATCACCGAGGGCAGAGGGTTTCTATAAGTCAAAACGGCCGCCAAATATATCGAAGAGGCCGCAGAGGCCGCCAGCACGGCCCTCCCCATGCCCAGTCTGCCCGATCTGAACTGGACGCCGCCCCACGCGCCCCTGCCCACAGTGCTGATGTTGTAGAGCCTCATGAGGTATATGGCCTTGACGGCGCCAGCGCCCCTAAAGGACACCTCGCCGCCGGAGAGCTCGCCCCCCTCCCGGCCCACGACATAGGCCTCGGGGCTCCTTAAAGACCTCACGGCCAGTACGGCGGAGGCCGCGGCCGCTATCGCCGAAACGGCAAGGCCTACGTCCGAGCCTAGAAGCGCGGCCGTCGGCGAGTAGGCGAAGCCGAAGATAGGCGAGACCAGCCAAAGCCCCAACAACGCGGCGGCAAGCGCCCTCGACCTAAAGGAGAACTTATAGAAGAGCACGGCAACCGAAACCGCCAGCGAGGTGGACAACAGAGAGACCAAGACGGCCTTAGCGAGGCCCAGATAGGGCACCATCAACGACATGCTGACGACGTAGAGGAAGAAAGGCCAGTATAGGAGCAACTGCGCGAAATATAGAGACATGGCCAGAGCCAGCCTGTTCAGAGGGATCTGGAGCAAGAAGTCCAAGTCGGCCCTCAAGATGAGGGGGCCGCCGCCGAGCGCGGCGAGAGCCGCGATGACGGCGGTAAGAGACACAGACAGATGGGCCAGAGGGGCGAAGTCGAGCTTCGGCACCAACGCCGCCTGGACGATTAGGTAGATCGTGCTGACGGCCAACAGAAAGACGTATGCATTTGTAAAACGCGACTTGACTATAAGGCCCAGGAGGCTCATAGGCCCCTTCTGATAATATCGGCCACAGCCGCCTCGAGGCCCTTCTCGCGGGCGCCGGGGATTTCGGCCAGAGGGCCGCGCCAGACGATCCTGCCGCCCGACAGTATAAAGGCCTCGTCCGCCAGCCTCTCGGCCACAGAGAGTATATGGGTCGAGACCAACAGAGTCGATTTAAGCGACCCTAGAAGCGAAACCACGACTTCCTGCGCCGGGATGTCCAAATAGTTGAGAGGCTCGTCCAGCAACGCCACCTTCGGCTTGTGGACGAGAGCCAGCGCTATGGCGAGCCTCTGCCGGATCCCCCTCGAAATAGCCGAGGCCTTATGGCGCAAATAGCGCCTCAACTCCAAAACGTCCACGAGCTCCTCCACCCAAGACCAGTCCTCAACTCCCCTCAAGGCCGCCACATACTCCAGATTCTCCTTGACCGAAAGGGCCAGATAGGGCTCGGGGTCCTCGGGCAGATAGCCCAGCATCCTCCTCGCCTCGTCGGAGCCGGCGGGATGGCCGTAGACGTAGGCCTCCCCCGCGTCCGGCCTCAAGAGGCCCGCCAAGATCCGCAGAGTAGTCGACTTGCCCGCCCCGTTGGGGCCCAGAAGGGCCGCCGCCCCGCCGCACTCCACCTCAAAGGAGACCCCGTCGAGCGCCTTGAAGCTCCCGTAGTACTTGACAAGCCCCATCGCGCCGAGACACGACACATTAGCTCTCGACTGTCGTTAATAAAAAAGATTAAGGCCTTCTAGGCCGTACGGAAGACATGCGGCGGCGGGGAACTCGGGATCAACGGCTCGGCAGGCCTAAGGGGAGGGCGTCGCCAGCCCTCCTCGCCATCTTAAACCACTAGACCACGCCGCTATTCTAAGGGAAAAACTAGTTTTACTTGAAACCGCTTGCTTCTTCTGTTATGTATCGTGTCTTTATCGTAGTTGTAGTTGATGCAGTACCTAGGCAAGATACCGCCGCGGATGTGCGGAGTGAGGCCGTACGTCAGATGGCGGTACATCTGCCACATGCCGCAGATCTGCGCCGGCCCGACGCCAAGCA
>JBEULO010000029.1:0-6024 GCA_041287225.1 Thermoproteus sp. | reverse complement strand
CGTCTAGATGTATATGGGTAGTCACCTTGATGTCGTCCCTATAGTCGTGTTGGATCTCGGTGAGGGCTTTGTCCACCTCGCCTACGGTGTGGTCGAAGACCAGGACTATCAACGCGAAGCCTGCCTTCACCCTCCCGTACTCGACGAGTGCCTGTTCCACGAGGTTGGCGATGAACCTAGACCTATTGGTCTCGCCGACCGAGGCCATGGCGGCATCTAGGTGTTTATATACAGAGTCGCTGAGGGTTATGCTTATCCTCTTGACCATACACCTATACGGCAGGCGGTTTATAAGCCGTGCGGACGTGCCGCCCCGTCCCCGCTCTGCGGCGCTACGTAAAGTTTTTATAGCATTCAATTACGCTGAGTCATGCACGCGGTGGGCAGACTGGTCATGTGGATAGTGCTATACGTAATAGTGTCGGCTGTGGTGCAGTTCGTCTTCTTTTGGGTGGAGGGACCTCCGTTGAATTTAACGCAAGCGGCTAACTACCAGATCTACGTCAATATACTACTAGCCTTGTTCTTCGGCTGGCAGATAATAGGCGCCTTCGCCGAGATAATATCGGCGCCTATAGCCAAAAGGCAGGGCGAGACGGCCGGGAGGGCCGTCGGCAACCTCATAAAGATAATCGGCATAGGCGCTCTGGCGGCCTCCATAGCCGGAGCGGTCTCGGGCGGCCCCGCGGCCGCCGCGTTGGGCGGCTTCATAGGGCTGGTCATAGGCTTCGCCACGCAACAAGTGTTGGGCCAGGCCGTAGCGGGCACCTTCTTGCTCTTGGCCAGGCCCTTCAAGATAGGCGATAAGATAAACGCCGCCGGCCAGGAGGGCGTAGTGAAGGACATAACGGCCATGTTCACCACCATTGAGGACAAAGACGGAAACACCGTGCTGGTGCCCAACAACCAGCTGGTGGGCACTGTGATCAAGATATTCAAGAAGGCCCAACAGGCGTAATAGCCCCTTTTGAGCCCCCTTCAGGCGGGCCGCAGAGCCCCCACAAGTCGTCGACCCCTCCGCCCCATCCCTCTCCGTTGTTATATTCGCAACGGTGCCGCGTGGGGCGGCCTTAGTGCCTCCCCGTCCAGCGACGCCGGGGGCGCTAGGGGGTCGGGTACACTATCTTGATGCCCCTCCTCTCCGCCATCTCTAGGACTTTCTCCGGCTGTCTGTCGTGTATAAACGGCGTCACGATGTAGACGGCGGCCACTTTGACGCCCTTTACTCGTTCGTAGAGTTGCCTCTTCTTGTCGACGATGGCCACGTCCCCCCTCTTCACGGCCGACGTCAGCTCCAAGAGGATGACGGCGCCGTCCTTTACGACGACGTCGTACTCCACGTCGCCTGGCTCCCCGTGGACGAGGCCCTCTTCGTCCCTCAACACCTCCTTCTCGGCGGTCCACCCGGCCTCCCTCAATATCTCCCTAAGGCCCTCCCTAAAGGCCTCTTCGCTCATCACGCCCCACCTGGCCCCCAGCGCGGTGATGACGTTCTCAAGCCTCTTGATCTCCCTCATGAGGTCCTGCTTCGTTGCGAATTTCTCCAAGTCCTCTTTGGTGGCGAACTGTTTTAGATCCTCCTTCGTCGCGAACTGCTTTAAGTCTTCTTTCGTCGCAAATTTCTGTAAGTCTTCTTTAGTGGCGAACTTCTCTAGGTCCTCCTTGGTGGCAAATTGTTTCAAGTCTTCTTTTGTTGCTAACTGCTTTAAGTCCTGCTTCGTTGCGAATTTCTCCAAGTCCTCTTTGGTGGCGAACTGTTTTAGATCCTCCTTCGTCGCGAACTGCTTTAAGTCTTCTTTAGTGGCGAACTTCTCTAGGTCCTGCTTCGTCGCGAATTGGTCCAGCTTAGAGGCGATCCTCTCCAAGTCTTCCTTCGTTGTAAATTTCTGTAGGTCCTTTTTTGTGGCAAATCGTTTTAAGTCATCCTTTGCGGCCATCGTCCTCCTTATCTCCTCCACGGCGTCGGCTACCCTCTTCACGTCTTCTTTCGTGGCGACGTTTAGCGGCACTGCGATAACTGAGGCGAGCTCCGACGCCAGCCGCGCCTTCGCTCCGGGGCTCTTCAACAAGACGTCTACCAACTCCTCTCCGTCTTCGCCGAGGGCCTCTATGATTAGGTCTCTGAAAAACCTCCTGTCCTCTCTGACCAGCCTCCTCAAGCTCTCTTTGAGCTCCTCCACATATGTTCCCCGCTCCTCTCTTTAAAAATCTGCAGCTCTGTCAACACTCCGGCGGGGCTACCGCCGGCTATTTTAATCGGAAGGCCGTAGAGCCCCCACTTTTCCGGACCTGTTGGGCCTTCATATATCGGCACCTCGCGGGGAAGCAACGCCTTACGCGCCTCGAAGTGGTCGGAGCTCGGGGCGTCCGCCGCGACGGTGTTGACGCCCAGCCGAATGCTCGGCCAGCTCGGGGGCGTGCCCGGGCGCTCCGGCCGTCTGTAGGTCCTGCATATGCGTCGTACCCAGTCCTCATGAGTGCCGTCCAGCCGGCCCCCTTGGGTAGCCCCTTTCCCAATTTCCCTCACCTCTCCGCGCGGGGGGCAGATGGGAGAAGTCCAGGGCGATAAAGCGCGCTACGAACCTAGCGGGGGTCCGCCTTGTCTTGGCCTTCCTGCCGGGGCGGGCTGGCGCGGCGATGTGTTCCGGGCGAAGAGGGTCTGGGAGAAGTAGTGTACGTCGTATCTACTACACGTCAATAACGCCGGTCTGGGGCGCCCAGGGGACGCCGCGGTGTTCGGCCCGACCTCCACAGTCAAATCTACAAACATAGATGCCTCTGCTCAACTATAAAAGCTTTATATATTCGATAAAATATAGATAATACCAAATCACTGTTATAAACAAGAGGCGGTCATATTTACAGCTCGCGGCCTCCAACCGCCCCCGGGCCCAACCTCGGGGCCGCCCCCGAGGACGCAGGGGATAAGCCGACGGCGCTGGACGGGGCAACCCGCCTAGCGCTGCCGGCCAAATCGGCGCCGACGGTTAGGGGCCGCGGGCTCCTCTCATCCCTACACAAGCGGCCCTATTCGTAGAAGCCGTCGAGGTCCCAGCCGCCGCATCCCCGACGTTATATCCGCCTGGCTGGCGCATAGCCTTGCCTTGCGCCGCGCCGCGAGGCGGCTCGCGGGCGGGCCGGCCGACGTGGGGCGTAGTATGCGGGGAGGAATGTCAGCCGAAAAGGGGCTCTCACCGGTCGGTAGCGGAAGGACTCATCACTTCTTTTTTGCCTTTACGCGCAGTATGCCGGGGGCCGTGGAGATCTCCTCTATTGTGTATCCGAGCTCCTCTAGTAGGCACCTGACGGCGCTTGCGGTCACCTCGACGCTCTCCATGCTGTAGCCCACGCCGATTGTGTCCACTCTGAACTCGTCGCCTTCCATCTTCACGTCGAAGCGGCGGGCCGGCACCATTTTGGCTATATACGGCGCGAGGGCCGCCGCGGCTTTGAGGTCGCCGAATACCGCCTTTATGTAGCCTGCGAGCATCTTGCCCCCCTCGCACCACGCCTTGCTCGCCGCGTCGGGGCTCGCCTTGTAGATCTCCACTATCATCCTGTCTAGGATCCTCCCGGGGACCGGCACGGTTTCGAGCTCCATCAAGACCTTGTAGAACTGGGCCAGCTCTCTGATCTGCGAGACGCTGTAGCCCTGCCTCATGAGCTCCAGCCCCACGCCCAATATCTGGTTTGCCAAGGCGTATTGGGTCATCCCCAACTCGTCTGCTATATTTGCTAGACTCTCGGCGACTTCTTTAGACACTGCTATATTCATCCTGTCCCGCCTCTGGCTCATAGACACAAAGATACACCTATTTTTAAGGGTTACTTACAAAGGACAAATTTTCACATCGCCCGAAAACATATAAAGGGAATAGAAATATGGACCATGGACTTCCAGACCGCCATGAGGTCTCTCTACAGGGGGTATCTATACCAGCTCGTACTGATATTGGCCCTGGTCCTCCTCGCCGTTGTAATTCTGCTCTCGGCCGCGCTTCAGCCGATGGGGAGAGGCGCCGGGCCTGTGGCCCTTGTGGTCGCCTCGGCCGTGCTTGTGATCGCGCTCCTAATAGCCGTCGTCGTGGTGTTCTTCCTCTTCATATTTAGGGGCTACAACGCCCTCTACAGGCTGGGATTCCGCTGGGCCTGGTGGCTGGCGTGGGGGACCATCGTGTTGTTTGTTATAGTCTTCGCGGGCCTTGCGGTGATCGTGGCGTATTACTCCTATATATTTATGGGGCCAGGGCGCCTGCCGCCTTCGGCGCTGTCGAACCCCTACTCGCTTCTGGCCTCGTCGGCTCCGCTTCTGGGCTACTCGGCGGTGGTCATCATATTCAGCCTGATAATATCAATAGCCCGCGTAATCCTGCTGAGAGACCTCTACAACTACACAAAGATAGACGGATTCCGCACCGCCTACATCCTCTACATAATTGCGCTCGTCCTCTCCTTCATACCCCTCGCGTCGCTGATAGGCACCGTCCTGGCCTTCGTGGAGTACATAGTGGAGATGTTGGCCTACAGAGACGCCGCAGCCCGGCCCCCCGCGCCGCAGACACAACAGACCTCTTAGCGCCGCGCGCCCTGCCGCCGTTCCTCCCCACAAAACTCCAAGTCGCCTTCTGCCAATACCCCACCAGGCCGTAGACGCGCCTGACGCCCAACTGTTCCAGACAGGCGACGACGGCCCCCGCCATGTTTTACGGCAACTCCGGCTTGTACCCCGCGAGGACTCTAATCCAATAGAAAGAAATTATAACTACAATAACCTGTCTATGATCATTAGAGAGACCAATAGAGGCGGCACTAGGGGGTCTAGTTATGTCTATCTCCTAGTCGGCAACAAGCTTGTTCACGTCTCAAAATTCGCCAAATCGGTCGGTCGCGACGACCCAGATATCTACTACTATCTGCCTGACGATGTGGCCAACTATATCTATGTCTTCGACTTCAGCAGGAGCGGTTATGCGTTTATACGGAGATGTCCGCCTGGCGACTTCAAGGACCCGATGGACTTTACTAGGTGCGAAGGCAAGGGGATAGAGGAGGCCCTAAACGATTGGCTAGCCGGTGTCGAGTTCGATATAGGCAATAAGGTCAGAGAGCTGGTCGAGCTATTTACGGAGTTTGTCTCCATGGCCGAGGAGGTCAAGAACTACTGGCGATCTCTCGGCGGCTGGTTGAGACTTCATGCAGAGAGACTTAGTGAATTCTTTAGAGACACGAGGATCTATTACTTCTCGCAATTGAGTATACCGAACGACGCCGGCAGAATTCGCGGCATCAAGAACACCATGTCTCTGGTATATGAAAACTGGATTGCGGCAAAAATAGCAGAGGCGTTAGGGGCCAGGAGTCTCGTCAGGAGGAGATGGGAGATAGATCAGCCGTTTTCCAATCGGCCAGTCGACGTTTGGTTTGAACAAGGCGGCACTATCAGCTATGCCATACTCGATACGCCATATGGTCCAGTCACCATGTGGGTAGAATTTCAAGTCGACCCCGCCATCCACGTATTTTTAGATGCGAAAATCGAGAAGGTCGGCGACAAGTTGGCATATCGTAGAAGCCCGGGCAGAAGACCAGTAAGGCCAGATATAGTGATAGCTAAAGGCAAATACGATGACGTAAACGAATTCCTCCAATCTAACAAGGAGATTGATTTACTCGTCGAATGTAAAGTCCTGCCGTTCGACGAATGGCGTGGCGATATAGACCAACAGATAATACCCTATATGGACTTCAATCCAAGAAATATGGTAGTGGTGAGCAGATATGAAGTGCCGAATAGCGTAAAGGCGAAGCTAAGCGAGAAGGGAATAGGGGTAGTGGACGGCGTGAAGCCAGGGAGCAGGTCATTGGAGACGCTTAAAGAACGGGTCCAAGTAGCCATTAAGTAAGCCATCAACATCGAACACCAACCCTTTCAATTTATCGAAGTTTGCCAGTATTAATAAAAATTCGGCGTTGGAGGAAATCTGAACGGTTTTGGAAAAAGCGCGCCGTGTTCCAACGGCATCG
>JBEULO010000028.1:0-6044 GCA_041287225.1 Thermoproteus sp. | reverse complement strand
ATTAATTAGTAACCGCCTGTTCCACAAATCTGTGTATGAAAAATCTGCACTATACGGGTCATATTTATCTTAGTACAATTCGAGTATCGTGTTGTCTCAAAAAATTAATAGGAGAGAACTAGTTAAGCTCGGCGTCACCATCGGCATGTTGTCCGCATTAAGCACGCCGATAGTAAAGATAGCATTATCGCAAACGTCGGCTACGACTAGTACTACCGGCAGTTCCTCTTCGGCTACCTACATACCGATATTCTGTAGCGCCTGCGGCTCTAAATGCGGCCTCTATTTCGTCAAGGATGGAGATACGATGTATATAGTCCCCAATCCGGACCACCCACAGCCAGGCATGTGCGCCCGCCCGGCCTCTGCGCTACAAATGTGGGACCATCCCTTGAGGCTGAAGAGGCCTCTTAAGAGGGTAGGCAATAGGGGCGAGGGGAAGTTCCAAGAGATGGATTGGGATACGGCCTTGAACGAGGCCGCCGCCAAGCTGAAAGAGGTAGCGGATAAGTACGGGCCTCAGGCGATAGCGTTTACGAGACACGATTATTTGTCTTGGCACTTGCCGCTAATAGCGTCCCTCATAGGGACGCCTAACGTCATAGGCCATGAGGGGACTTGCCACGATGCATCGACAGCGGCCAGACAGGTGGTGCTGGGCGCTGGAGGGCCGCCGACCGTGGATCCCGACTATGCCAATTTGAGCTATCTCATATTGGTGGGCAGAAACATGGACGCCGCTATGGGCTCCGTCAGGGCGTTGAGCAGAGCCAGAGCCGCCGGCGCTAAGATAGTAGTGGTAGACCCGAGGGCGCCGAATATAACCTTCTCGTCGGTAGAGTGGGTGCCCATAATTCCCGGCACCGACGCCGCGTTTCTACTATCTTTGATGTATGTCATAATTAACGAAGGCCTTTACGACGCCCAGTTCCTGAAGAAGTATACCAACGCGCCTATGTTGATAAAGCCGGACGGCCAGCCTCTAACCCAAAAGGACTTGGGGCAGGAGGGCTCGGCGTATTTAGTATTCGACGCGGCCTCTAACGGGCTTAAGCCTCTAGGCTCTGCGACAGACCCGATGTTGGACTACGAGGGGGACGTCGAGACGCCGGTAGGCACCATACACGTCAAGACGGCCTTCAGGCTCCTAGCGGAGAGAGTAGCTAAATATCCGCCCGACAAGGCGGCAGACATAACGGGGATGCCGGCCGACACCATTACGCGTATAGCCAGAGAGTTCGCCGCGAGGCGCGGAGTAATCGAAGACGGCTGGTACGCCGCTAAGAACGGGAATGAGTTCGACGTCTATCGGGCCATATTGATACTAAACGCGCTTGTGGGCAATATAGATAGACGCGGCGGCCTGTGCTTCCAAGAATCCGCCAAATTCCCCAACTCCTGCACTATCGGCGCGGATAGAGTCGATACGATATTCGGCGTGTCTTTGCCTCCGCCTAAAGCCAAGAGGGTGGATATACTCAAATATCCGCTCGCGGTAAGCTCATTCGACGCCCTGCTCGATGCGGTGTTGACGGGTCAGCCATATCCCATAAAGGCCTTGGTAATAGTGGGGACAGCGCCGTTCCATAGGGACGTAAACACCCAAAAGCTGAAGGAGGCCTTCCAGAAGCTCGACTTGGTTATCACCATCGATATATTCCCGCAGGACCACGTGGATTGGTCCGACTACGTGTTCCCCGACCTCATGTTCCTAGAGAGGAGCGAGATCTCCTCGGCCCCCTGGACTTTAGACGCCGCGGTGGTCTATTCCAATAAGGTGTTAGACCCGCCTCCTGGGGTGGACGCCCGCAACGGCCTTTGGGTGTTGTTGGAGCTCGTTAGGAGGGCTTGGCCCGACAAGGCGGCCCTAATAGGCTATACCGACAAATACGCCGACTATGCTCAATTCGAACAATTTGAAGAACAACTATATGATAGAATATTGACTTATCTATCTAAGAGTTGGAATGCATCTAGAGAGGAGTTAGACGTGGCGTTGAAGACCAAGGGGTTCTACCTATTGAAGAGAAAAGCGTATGAGTCTAAGCCCTATAAGTCCAAGCTCTCCACGCCGACGGGGCTGGTGGAGATATACTCGCTGACCGCATTGAAGTACAACCTCGACCCTCTGCCGGACTGGACGCCCCCGCCGGCCTACACCCAGCCCAAGGCGCCCAACGAGTTCTATCTCATTACGGGCAAAGACCAGACCGTGTCCGGCCACTTCGTCTTTACCTACAACTCGAAGTATTTAACCGAGAGGTGCGTCTGGATGAATCCAATAGACGCGGAGCGCCTCGGCGTCAAGGACGGCGACGTGGTGGTTCTTGAGGGCGTCGACAACGGCTTCTCGACGAAGACTTGCGTAAAGGTGACCAATAGAGTGAGGCCGGGGGTCTTGTTCGTATACGCATTTGCAGGCGGCCACACCTCTGCGCTTATAGACGGCAACTACGACTTCTTGCGCTCCGGCGTGAATCCTCAATGGTTCACTAAGGGATATGTGGCTCCGGTGATAGGGGTTGCGGGGACTAATTCGGTGGTGAGAGTTAGGCTATGACTCGCCTGGCCTTCCTCTGGGACCAGTCCAGATGTATATCTTGCGGCGCTTGTATCGCCGCCTGTAACGCCGCCAATTACGATTCGTCCACAACGCCTAACGTGTCGTGGAGATGGATCAGGACCAATATAAGGCGGATAGAACTCGCCGAAGGGCGGAGGCCCATGTTGTACCTAATACAATGTCAACACTGCGAAAACCCGCCCTGCGTGACCGTGTGTCCCACCGGCGCGTCCTACAAGGACTCCAACGGGCTGGTGAAGATAAACTACGAGCTCTGTATAGGCTGTAGGTACTGCATGGTAGCATGTCCCTACGACGCCCGTTGGTTTAACGAGAACATATGGGCTCCCGTTAAATGTATGGGGGAGGAATGTCAGAAGAGGATATCGAGAGGGGAGGCCCCTGTATGTGTCGCATCGTGTCCTGCAGGCGCCCGCGATTTCGGCGATTTGGACGACCTCAATTCGTCGATATCGAGGCGCCTCGCCGAGTCGAGATACATCAAGCTCCTAGAAAACATGGGCACCAATCCCAAATACTACGTGGTGGTAGGGCCATGAGACCCGCCCCCCTAATTGCGGCGGTGCTCCTGTTGATAGTAGGGTCGGCGTTAGTGTGGCTGGGCTATTTTGGCAGAACCGTCGAGGAGATACCATGGGGCCTTTTGGTGCCCGGCTACGTGTATTTTGCGCTCATGGCCACGGGCTCCAGCATAGTCAACTCGATCTATACCGTATTCGGCTACGCTGGCCCCAACAAAGAGTACGAGAAGATAATAAAGCTGGGCGTCTGGTTCTCGTTGATAACAATAATGCCCGCTTGGATAATGATACTACTAGACTTAAGGAGTCCGCTGTCCGCCACGAATATATTCATACACACGCAGGGCGGATTCTCCTTGTTCTTCCAATATCGCTCCGGCATAACCTGGATGGCCACGCTTTACATGTTGTTCGCATTGACCTTACTGATCGAGCTCATATACTTCATAAGGAGCGAGGTGAGCCAGAGGCTTAAAGCCATGAAGTCGTTGGAGCTCGGCATAGCGCTGGCCGTGCTGGTGGTCACTGTCGTGCTTCACAGCAATTTGGGACAAGTGTTCGGCAATGTGGCGGCTGTCCCCGGCTGGTACGGCCCGCATATGGCGCTCTACTTCATAGCAAGCGCTATAGTCATAGGCGCTGCCGGCCAGGCTCTATTCATAAGCGCGTTCTCCGGCGCTCTGGGGGTAAGAGAATTTATTGCCAGGTATTACAGCCGTATATTGATGATAGGACTGCCCGTCCTCGCCTTTATAAAGGGCTGGATGGTCATAAGCTCTTGGTACAACCCCGCCTCTTGGGAGGCGTATAGGCTCATCACGTCGTCGCCGAATTTCTACATATTCGAGATAGGCTTGCTGTTGATACTACCCTTCGTCATCGCCGTGTTGGCCTACTATAGAAAGAGCTTGCCTCTGGCCCTTCTCGCTGCGGCGTTCGTAATAGTGGCGGGCTTTGTGGACAAATACGACTTGTTGATCGAGCCGCAATACGCCCACATATCGTATAGCTTAAGCGGATGGGCCGGCGTCGGCTCTATCCACTACGTGCCTACTGCATCCCAGATAGAGATAGCCGCTGGCTCCGTCCTCATCTATATAGCCCTCTTGACGCTAGGCGTCTTGTTGCTACCCCTGAGGCCCGGCGAGAAGCCTAAAGTGCTATATATCTTCAAATAACTCATTTTTTGTGGATCTGAAGTCAGAACGCGTAAGAGGGGCCTCTTGGTACTTAAAGGAGGCCTTGAGGATTTTGGCCGAGGCGAAATCAGTAGAGGAGGCAGTCAGAGAGATAAAAGGCGTGAGGCCCGGCATGGCTCCGCTGGACGTCTTGGCCCTCGTAGTGGAGATCGCGACTAGGAGGGGCATGGACCTACGCGGCGTATTGGAGAGGCTCTTGGCCTATATGGATAGGGCACAGGCCGAGCTCAGAAAAGTCGCGTCGGGGCTTGCCCTCCACTGCCCCGCCGAGTTCGCCACTATAAGTTTCTCGCGAGCTGTGACCGACTTCGTTGCCGCGAGGCGGGACTGCATAAAGAGGTTGTACCTACTCGAGTCGAGACCCGGCGAGGAGGCCGAGGCGGCCTATAGGGAATACAGCAGATATGTGGAGGTGGCCGCGATTCCTGACGCAGCGATGGGGTCTGTCGGCTTTAAGTATGTGGTGGTAGGCCTCGACGGGCTGTACGCCGACGGCTATGCCTTCAATAAGGTGGGCACACTGCCGCTTTTAGCTACGGCGAGGGCAGTAGGGGCTATGGGCATAGCTGTATTCGAGAGCTACAAGATGGCCCCCGGCGACAGCCCCGAGCCCTATAGGGTCCAAGCCGAGGTTTTAGGCCGCCGCATAGAGGTGCCCCTATTCGATAAGTTTAAAGCGGAGCTTATAGACGTCGCCTTAACGGACCTGGGCGTGTTCGAGAGGCCCGACGGCGGGCTGGCCGTAAGGGGCTGGAACGCGCTCGTCAAATGGCTCGGCATAACTGACTTATAGGCCTGTGGTGCCCGCCGCGAGGACTCGCGCCGATAAAGACAGGCGAAGGGCCTTTCCGGAGGCCCTCAAAGCGTCGGGCCGAAATGGGCGAACTCAGTGCCGTAGTTAAGTACTACGACATCATTGCGGACAGCTATAAATATAAATATTTAAAAATGGAATATTATAGAATTTTATATAGAAAAATAGGAGAAGTTATAGATAGATATATAAGGCCGAATATGGAGGTCCTAGACGTCGGGGCTGGGACCGGCTTTTGGACGATCTACATGAGGTCCAAAGGCGCGCACGTAGTGGCTCTGGATCTATCCGTGAGGTCCCTAAAGGCTTGTAGATGTGAGGATAGGGTGGTAGGCGAGGCGGCGCACCTCCCCGTTAGAGCCCATAGATTCGACGTAATTACCGCGTTAGGTAGCGTCTACAACCACACAGCACGTCTGGAGGAGGCGTTCCGCATCGCATCCTTCGCGTTAAAGGAAGGCGGCTTGCTCATAGCGGATATAGACAACGCCGTGTCTCTAGACATGTTCTACGAATATCTGTTGTTTCAGGGGCTGGGCAGGCTGAAGGAGGCCTTGGCTGAAGGCTATGTTAGGGGGGAGTGGGAGTCCGCCGACGGCGAAATTCCGTTTTATTACTACACATACTTTAAGGTGAAGTCGGCGTTAGCCAATGCCGGCTTAAAGGTAATAGAGGCGAGGCCTATATACCTATTTCCGCTTCTGCCTACACGCCTACTACAACGAAAGTTCAGGGTCAAGTTCGTCGAGAAGCTGGACCTCTTGGCTCCATTCGCCCCGCTGGCCACTACGGTGATCTACGTCGCCGAGAGGTCGGCCCGCTTGTAGGTTGCCGAGACGTCCTAATTTTTATAGCTGGCGGTCTGCCGGCACGTGGTAGTAGTTAGGGCTGAGTACGTCCTCCACGGCGTGGATCTCGACGTGATA
>JBEULO010000027.1:23521-43036 GCA_041287225.1 Thermoproteus sp. | reverse complement strand
ATTGTCGAGTATAAAATTGTCAGTCCCTGACCCCGGCCTCACCTATCGGCGCCAGCAGGCTCTCCATCAAGTTTATATTTTTTGGACGGTATTTAAGACGTGCCCAGACAGAGGAAGAAGGAGGGAGAGGCGGTGGCCGACGTAGAGGTAGTAGAGCAGCCCGCCACATCCTCCAATGCAGATGTGGACGTAGAGGAGCTTGAAGGCATCGGCAGGGTGACCGGGCAGAAGCTTAAAGAGCGGGGCTACTATACAGTGAGGGATCTCGCCTTCGCGTCGGTCAAAGAGGTCGCGGACATCATAGGCAACGAGGAGAGGGCCGTCCAGATAATAGAGGCGGCGCGGAGCATGTTGGGCCTCTCAAATTTCATATCCGCACTGGACGTGTACAGAAGGCGGATAAACATAAAGCGCATATCTACGGGCGTCCGTTCGTTAGACGAGCTGTTAAACGGCGGCGTCGAGACCGGTGCGGTTACGGAAGTCGCCGGCGAGTTCGGCGCGGGGAAGACTCAATTCTGCCATCAACTGGCCGTGATGGTTCAACTGCCGGAGGACAGAGGCGGCCTCAGCGCCAAGGCCATATATATAGACACCGAAAACACATTCAGGCCGGAGCGCATAACGCAGATCGCCAAAGCCAGGGGGCTGGACCCCGACCAAGCCCTCAAGAACATCTACTACGCGAGGGCCTACTCCTCAGACCACCAGATGATACTTGTAGAACAGGCTAGGCGTATCATAAAACAAGACAACGTGAAGCTCTTGGTGGTGGACTCCATAGTCGCCCACTTCCGCGCCGAATTTCCTGGACGTGAGAACCTAGCGGAGAGGCAACAGAAATTAAACAAACATATAGCCGACTTGTTGAAAATAGCCGACGCGTACGACGTGGCCGTGGTGGTCACTAATCAGGTAATGGCGCAACCCGATGTGTTCTTCGGCAATCCCTTGAGGCCTGCTGGAGGCAACGTGTTGGCTCACGGCGCTACTTACCGCATATGGCTCCGTAAGAGCAAGGAGAACATCAGGATAGCCAAAATATTCGATTCGCCCTACCACCCAGAACGCGAGGCCACCTTTAAGATAACAGAAGACGGGCTTACCGACTAATTATATAAATAGATTCAAATAATTATAAATATATTCGAACTTAAAATTCTTTATAACGAAATTCCTGAATCTAGTGTATATGTCGTAGATGGGCGTCCTTTTGGCGCGGAGGTAGAGCTCTTCGGCGAGCGATGTAAATCCCGCAACTGCGATGCTTATAGTTACATCTAGGCCTACTGTATATATCAACGACCTCTTCAGCTCGTCGGCCTCTATGGGTACGTCTTGGGGGTTGAACGTAGAGGCCAATAGCTGTACGTCCCTCCGGGCTATATATAGGTCTACCACACGCCTATATAGTGCCATGGAGAGGAGCTCGGCCAGCTCGCCGACTATATATTCGGGGCGGGCCCATACGGCAATTGCCTCTATATCGTTAAGCGCGTTTATGGCGGCCAGCTCGCGCCATATGGACAGCTTATCGGGCGACACCACAAGGAGCATATAGCCTCCTCCTTCTGCGGCCACCGCCTTTGCCTTATCTACCTTGACGCCATATAGCTCCCAGGCCTTATCTTTATCTATAAAGACCAATGTGATGTCGGCGAGAACGGGGCCGAAGCCCTCCATAATAGAGGCGACTTCTCTCCTCTCATCTTCGCCGACCGGTCTCAACTCGATGGCCTCCACTAGGGAGGTCGAGAGCAATGCTTTAAATCCGCATAACGGGCTGTAATTATGAGCTTTGACGTAATACTAACCACCGATAGAGGCATGATGAGCAACTATCACGGCAAGGAGTTTTTGGGCTTCGGAACCACGGGCCCCGTCTTTGTGGAGCTCCCTTTTGGGCTCTCGGAGAGGTTCCACACCTATCTCTTCGCCCCGAAGATAAAAACGGACAAAATGGGGCGGCCCGTCCAAGCGCCATACGGCATGCGAAAGATAGAGTCCAAGCTCCTAGATGCGGGGATAAACGCGGCCATAATAGATCCCGACTACGTCCCTAGGTACTTGAAGTCGGCCAAGGTCTTGATGTTAAGCCACCACGACTATTTCGGGGTGAATCCCCCCTCGAGCACATGGGGCGTAATTTTAGGCAAGGAGACTCTAAACGCGTATTTGTTCAGGAAATTCATGGAGAGAATAGAAGGATTTATCTGGGAGGGGAAGAAGCTAAACGGGCTTAAGGTCATGGTGGGCGGACCTGCCGCCTGGCAGTGGCTCTATTATCCAGACTTAGTGCAACGTTGGGGCATCGATACCATATTCGACGGGGAGGGCGAGAAGCTCATCGTAGAGGTAGTCAAAGAGGCGCTCGAGGGGAAGGCGCCGCCTAGATATATCTACGTAGGCGCCGCCGAGGCCCCAAACGTCGACGAGATATCGACCATAAAGGGCGCCTCGATCAACGGGCTTGTGGAAATAGGGAGGGGATGTCCTAGGGGTTGCGCCTTCTGTTCCGTAACTCTGAGGCCTTTGAGGTGGTATCCTCTCAGCAAAATAGAGGAGGAGCTTAAAGTAAACGCCAAGGCCGGCGTAATCGACGGTATACTACACGCCGATGAGGTGCCTCTCTACGGCTCGCAAGGCGTTGAGTTGAACCCAACGGCCTTAATAGAGCTCCACAAGCTGGCCAAACGCTATTACAGAAAGGTGGGCTGGAGCCACACAACGTTCGTGGCGGTCCTTTTAGGGGAGAAGAAATACGGCAAACTCATAACGAGGCTGGCCGAAATAATAGAAGACGAACATCAAGACTGGTGGGGGGCCGAGATAGGCCTTGAGACCGGCTCCATAAGGATGGCAAAACAGATAATGCCGGGCAAGGCGGCTCCCTACAAGATAGAACAATGGCACGACGTGGTCGAGGAGTCCATGGCCATAATGCACGAAGTGAAGTTAATCCCGGCAGTGACCCTCATAGTGGGCTTGCCTGGAGAACAGCCGGACGATGTGGTCCAGACTATAGAGCTTATAGAGCGGCTGAGGCCCTACAGGTCGCTTATAGTGCCCCTCTTCTATGTCCCTATGAGCCACGTAAAGGCCGAAAAGACGGGATGGCTTGATAAGATGAACTTATATCCAGAACATATAGACTTGTTGAAAGTAGTAGCTAAACATTCTATATATTGGGCCCGCGATATAGTTAATAAATTCTACTTTAAAGGTCTTCGCTATGCCCCCGTGAGGCTTCTAGTAAATTACTTTATAAATTATGTCGATAAGAGGCTAGATAGGGCCGAGGAAGATATTGAGCGCTATAAGGAGATATTGAGAACCAAGTGGAGCGAGAGACGCCTAGAGGTCTTGAGGTACGCCTAACGCCTTCTTCAAGCTATTCGTCAAATCCACAACAACTCCGCGCCTCATATAGGCCTCGAATTTGGCCAGTTCGCAAAGGCCGCCGCAGGGACGGCTACAACACGTCAGTTTTACCTCCTCGTCGCATTCAGCATCTTTTATGTTGTCACATATCAGTGAAGACAGATAGCTCCAAGCCTTCTCGAAGAGGGCGGCTCGGCTTATGCCCATCTTTAGGGCGGCCCTATTGACCGTCCCATATATATCGGTTATATAGGCGGTAGAGACATAGCGGTATCTGCCCAACAGGGTCTCTATACAGGAAATTTTGTATTTAGGCAGGCTAGCCGGGCTCAATGTGGAGACGCCACAAGAGCGCATTATATGGCCTAGAGCCTCAGCCAGGCTTCCATCTGCCTTCACTACTGCAATTACTCCGTCCCTCCAGTCGGGCATAGCTATGCCGAACATCATATGCGATAGAAACAGTTAATAATAGTGTTTCTCATTTGCCGACATGGCCGGCGAGGTGTGTCTTATATGTCAGAACAAAAAAGACGGCTATCTCTCCGCCTCTATCGAATACAAATGTACCATATGTGGCGCGTCGATATCTTGGAGCGACGCCGTCTCGCATTATATGAAACACGTGAAGACTTCAGGCAACGACGCCATATGCGGGATATGTAACGCCAAAGTCAAAAAGGCCGATATTCGCGACCACATCAGGAGCCATTTTGTTGTTAAAGAGGAAGGCAGATCCTTCTGTGGGGTCTGCGGCAGAGAGTTCGTAAACGAGAAGAGTCTATTCGTCCATTTAATGAAAAGCCACGAATGAATGCCTTGGACCTACTTATATATTCGCTCATATTGATCTGGCCGCCTTATGTCGCCAACGGGTCGGCCGTTTTGGCGTCCCTAATCCCGAAAAGACATCCAATAGACTTCGGGAAGAAATGGCGCGGCGCTAGGCTGTTCGGAGACGGGAAGACCTATGAGGGCTTCGCCGTAGGTTTCATCGCCGGCACTACAATAGGCTGGCTACCGAACCTAGCTTATCGCATACTCACGCCTACAGATGCGGCGATCCTCTCGGCGTCGGCGCTTGTAGGAGACCTAGTCGGGGCCTTCATTAAGAGGCGTATGTGTCTGCCAAGAGGATATCCAGCATTCCCTCTCGACCAGCTTGATTTTCTTCTAATGTCTTTATTTATTTATTCGTTGTATAATAATATTTCAATATATATTATATTTATTTCAGCTATATTGACTCCATTAATTCATAAACTCACCAACATCGTGGCGTATCGGCTTAGATTGAAGAAAGAGCCTTGGTAGGAAAACTTTAATCCTAGAGATTAATAGAGGGCATGTCTATAGTTCTAGGCGACAAATACACTGTCGATTTGTTCAAACTTATGGGATTCGACGGCAGGCCTTTTAATGACGCAAAAGAATTATATGAGTACATACAGAAAAATATCAATATATATAATATATTTTTTGTTTCATCAAATTTTGCAAAACAAATTAGGAAAGAGTTAGATGAGCTTAGATTAAGAAATCCGAATAAGATATTTGTGGAGATACCAAGTGTACTGGAGAACATGGAAAGAGAAGTCAACTATCTACAACTGGTCCGTCAAATTTTAGGCGGATAAAAACGGCCGGAAAAATACTTTAAAGCACCTACATTAATGGATCCATGAGCCTTTTCCAGGATCTCATAAATCAACACATCAAAGAGCTTGAAGAACTTAAACAAAAGCTATACGATGATGTACAAAATAAAATTAAACAGAAATCATATGAATTACTATCGAAATATTCTGAAGAAATTAGTAATATTCAAAGCCAAGTTACTCTAGAGAGGGAAAGAATTCTCTACGAGACGCTCGTCGAGAGTAGAAAGAAAACCGCGGACATATATGAAGCTATTTTAAATCAGGTTAAAAAAGACATATATGATTATATTAATAATAATAGAACTAATGATAGATATATTAGATTTTTAGAAAATATATTAATTAAGGCAAAAGAGGTAATAGGCGACGACCTTGTAGTCTATTCCTCGCCTAAAGACAAGAACACAGCGACCGTACTTATGAGGAAGTTGGGGCTCAGAGGCGAGGTGGCCGACCGAGATATAGTTGGGGGACTTATAGCGTCTTCGCGCGATGGCTCGATCACGTTAGATATGTCTATAGAGTCGCTTATTGAGAGCAATGTAGATGAATTAAAAAGGACTATATTATCAGCCCTATGAGCGGTCGTATTGAATATATATCCGGGCCTGTCGTCAAGGCGGACCTCCCCGGCGCTAGGCTCTACGAGCTGGTATTCGTCGGCGAGCTTAAACTCTTCGGCGAGGTGGTCAGGATACAAGGGGACAAGGCGTTTATTCAGGTATATGAAGACACGACGGGCATAAAGCCTGGAGAGCCGGTAGTGCGGAGCGGCGAGCCTTTAAGCGCCTGGCTGGGCCCGGGCATATTGGGCAGGATATACGACGGCGTACAGAGGCCGCTTAAGGTGATCTTCGAGAGCGCAAACAAGCCTTTCGTGGCTAGAGGCATAGGCTACGACCAAGCGCCGCCTCTCGACCTAAAGGCCGAGTTCGACTTCAAGCCTGCAGTGAAGACAGGCGAGGAGGTCTGGCCCGGCGACGTCTTGGGCTCCGTACAGGAGACCTCGTTGATAGAGCATAGGATTATGTATCCGCCCCTGCCCGGCAACACGCCGGGCGTAGTGGAGTGGGTGGCAGAGGGGAAATACAAAGTGGACGACGTAATAGCTAGGATACGCACCAAATCGGGCATTGTTGAGGTCAAGATGTGGCATAAATGGCCTGTCCGCAGGCCTAGGCCGTTCCGCGAGAAGTTGCCTCCCGTAGAGCCCCTTATAACTGGAGTCCGCACAATAGACACCATGTTCCCTATAGCTAAAGGAGGGGCCGCGGCGATACCTGGCCCGTTCGGTTCCGGCAAGACCGTGACCATACGTACTTTATTCCTCTATGCGCAAGCTAGAGTTATAGTGCCGGTGCTCTGCGGCGAGAGGGGCAACGAGGCGGCGGATGCACTACAGGGCCTCTTAAAGCTGAAAGACCCCTATACTGGCAAGTCGCTATTGGAGAGAACTACGATAATAGTCAATACCTCCAACATGCCTGTAGCGGCGAGGGAGGCCTCGATATATACCGGCGCCGCCATTGGCGAATACTTCCGCGATATGGGATACGACGTGTTGGTGTCAGCCGACTCGACTTCCAGATGGGCCGAAGCCATGAGGGAGGTCGCCTTGAGGATCGGCGAGATGCCGAGCGAGGAGGGCTATCCGGCCTACCTCCCTACTCGTCTCGCCGAGTTCTACGAGCGCGCTGGCCGCGTTGTGCTGTTGGGCCGCCCATCTGACGCAAACGCCCGCGTGGGCTCTCTAACCATAGCCGCATCTGTAAGCCCGCCGGGAGGCGACTTCACGGAGCCCGTCACCTCCAATACTCTTCGCTTCATCGGCGCGTTCTGGCCCCTCTCGCCTCGTCTGGCATATTCGCGCCACTATCCTGCCATAGATTGGTTGCTCGGCTTCTCGCGCTATGTAGAGACCGTACAGGACTGGTGGACGCATGTAGATCCCGACTGGCGCCGTATCAGAGATACGTTCCAGTCGACTTTGAGCAGGGAGGCAGAACTACAAGAGGTGGTGAGAATTCTCGGCACTGAGGCATTGAGCGAACACGAGAAGCACATACTCAATACGGCGTTCCTCATAAGGGAGGGCTTCTTGAAGCAAGACGCATTTAATCCCGTCGACACGCCCTCTATGCCCAAAAAACAGGTGTTGCTGATGAGGGCCATCTATACCTACTACGAGGAGGGCTTGAAGGCCATAGAGTCCGGCGTGCCCGCCTCAGCGCTTAGAGAGCTGGATTCCGTAAAGCGCCTCCCGAGACTCCGCATGGAGGTCAAAAACGAAAACGTAGAGGAGGAGCTGGCGAGATTCACTAAGACGCTCGTAGAGGAGATACACGCGCTTATCGCCAAAAGAACTCAATAAAAATTTATATCTACTTTAGTCGTAAGGCGCGTGAGCAAAAAGGTGCTAGAACACGTCTTCGGGCCGCTAGAGGTTTCCATACTGACCAAAGAGGAGGCCAGGGCCCTGTTGCGTAAACTCCACGTAAAGCCCTGGCAGATACCGTGGATCAGATCTAGCGACCCTCTGGTCAAAGCCATCGGCGCCAAGCCCGGCGACATATTAAAAATTGTGAGGCGGTCGGAAACTACGGGAGAATCAGTTATATATAGACTAGTTGTGCCGGGCTGATGGTAGATCTGCTCCCGTTGCCCATCAGGTATAGAGCCGAGGAGGGGACGTTTCCTACTTCTAGCGACCGGTGGGCTCTAGTTAAGGCTTTTATTAGAGACCGAGGGATAGTAGATCATCAAATCAGGGCGTTTAATGATTTTATAGATAGAAAGCTACCTAAAATAATAGAGGAGATGGGCACAGTCGAGACGGAGATCAAAGGCCTTGAGGTCGTAATTGAGAGGGTAGAGATAGGGTGGCCTAGAATCAAAGAGCCCGACGGGTCTGAGACCACCATATATCCCATGGAGGCGCGGCTCAGAAATGCGACCTATAGCGCCCCCATGTACTTAACCGTCACGTTATATGTAGACGACGAGCCCTACGCCACAGAGACCATATACGCGGGGGAGTTGCCCATAATGGTCAAATCCAAGAAGTGCAATCTAACCAGGCTTAAACCCGACGAGTATCCCAGACGTTTTGAGGACCCGGAGGACCCCGGCGGTTATTTCATAATCAACGGGAGCGAGCGCGTCGTAATAAGCCAGGAGGACCTCGTAACCGACAGGCCTATCTACGATGTTGGCGACAAGCCGACTATTAGATATCTGGCCAAGGTCATATCGACGGGGCCCGGCTATCGCGCCACGATGACGGTTGAATACCATAAGGACGGCGTTATTTACGTCACGCTATCGGCCATACCGGTCAGAATACCGTTTACGGTCTATATGCGCGCCATGGGCCTCGAAAGCGACCAGGATATAGTCTTGGCCGTATCGGACGACCCTGACATACAGAAGGAGCTTCTGCCGTCCCTTCTGGCAGGCCAGGAGATCGCCACGACGAAAGACGACGCCTTGGACTTCATAGGAGGGAAAATAGCCGTAGGCCAGCCGAGGCCTATAAGGATAGAGAGAGCGCTACAAATCCTAGACAAATACTTCCTCCCCAACTTGAACCCGCCCAAGCCCGATGGAAACGCCATGGAGGAGGCCAGAATCAAGAAGGCCTTGTTGTTGGGCCAGGTGGTCAAGGGGCTCATAGAGATGCAACTGGGCAGGAGGAAGCCGGACGACAAGGACCACGTCGCCAATAAACGCGTCAGGCTGGTGAACGACCTGTTGGCCCAACTCTTCAGGACCGTCATGAAGCAGTTCCTACAGGAGCTCAAAAACCAACTCGAGAAGTATTACGCTAGAGGCAAGATACCGCACCTACAGACTATCGTGAGGCCCGATATAATTACAGAACGCGTAAAACAAGCGCTGGCTACAGGCAATTGGGTTGGCGGCAAGACCGGGGTGTCTCAAATCCTCGATAGGACGAATTATCTCTCTACTTTGAGCTACTTGAGGCGCGTCGTCTCTTCTTTAAGCAGGACGCAACCGCATTTCGAAGCGCGTGATTTACATCCAACACAATGGGGCCGGCTCTGCGCCGTAGAGACGCCCGAAGGCCAGAATGTAGGGCTCGTGAAGAATTTGGCGCTCCTGGCCGAAATAACTATAGGCGCCGACGAGGCGGCCGTAGAGAAGACTCTCTACGAGCTGGGCGTAGTTCCTGTGTTGGAGGCCAGGAGAGGTGGCATACAGGGCGCGGAGGTCTATATAAACGGCCGCCTCATAGGCATCCACCAAAGCCCCGAAGATCTGGTACGGACCTTGAGGAAGATGCGGAGGCAGGGGAGGATCTCCGACGAGATAAACGTAGCCTATCTAGACGGCGCCGTTTACGTCAACTGCGACGGCGGGCGTATAAGGCGGCCCTTGTTGGTAATAGAAGATGGCAAGCTCAAACTGACAAAAGACCACGTCCAGAAGTTGGCTTCGGGGGAGCTCACATGGAACGATTTGGTCAAAATGGGCGTTGTGGAGTACCTAGACGCCGATGAGGAGGAGAACGCCTATATCGCAGTAAACCCCGAGCCCGATATGAACAAGTACACCCATATGGAGATAATACCTTCTGCTATATTGGGCGCTATAGCGTCCATAATACCCTATTTGGAGCACAACCAATCGCCTAGAAATCAATACGAAGCGGCCATGGCCAAACAATCCCTGGGCCTGCCGCAGGCGAATATAATGTATAAGCTGGACTCGCGCGGCCACATGTTATACTACCCGGAGAGGCCGATCGTGACGACTAGGGGGCTGGAGCTTATAGGGTATTCCCGCAAGCCGGCCGGCCAGAACGCCGTAGTGGCTCTGCTGACATATACCGGCTACAACATAGAGGACGCCATCATCATGAACAAGTCGTCAGTCGAGAGGGGCCTCCTCCGCACTAATTTCTACCGCACATATGAGACCGAGGAGCAGAAATACCCAGGCGGCGAGGAGGACCGTATAGAGGTCCCCGACCCCTCTGCCAGAGGGTATAGAGGGCCCGAGGCGTATAGCCACCTGGACGAAGACGGGATAGCCCCGCCTGAGGTCTACGTAACCGGCGGCGAAGTGATTATAGGCAAGACGGCGCCGCCTCGCTTCTATATGACTCTAGAAACCGAAAAAATACTAAAAGAGAGGCGCGATGCGTCCATTCCAGTCAGAAGAGGCGAGAAGGGCATCGTGGATAGAGTGATCATAACCGAATCGCCCGAAGGCAATAAACTGGTCAAGGTCAGACTGAGAGAACTCCGCGTGCCAGAACTCGGCGACAAGTTCGCCTCGAGGCATGGACAGAAAGGCGTCGTCGGCATGCTCCTGAGGCAAGAAGACATGCCGTTTACAGAGGACGGAATTGTGCCCGATATAATAGTAAACCCACACGCGATGCCGTCCCGTATGACTGTAGGACAGCTACTTGAGTCCATAGCCGGCAAAGCTGGCGCGTTGACGGGCCAGCTAATCGACGCCACGCCTTTCGAGGGCGTCACCGAGGCGGAGCTCCGCGAGTTGATGATGAAGTTGGGATATAGATGGGACGGCAAAGAGGTCATGTACAGCGGGATATCCGGCGAAAAGCTCGTCGCGGATATATTCATCGGGGTTACTTACTACCAGAAGCTACACCACATGGTGGCCGATAAGATACATGCGCGCTCTAGAGGGCCCGTCCAGATATTAACACGCCAGCCCACTGAGGGAAGATCCCGCGAGGGCGGCCTCCGTCTGGGGGAGATGGAACGCGACGTATTGATAGCACACGGCGCGTCTGCTCTATTGTATGAAAGAATGGTGGAATCCAGCGATAAATACGTCATGTACGTCTGCGAGCTCTGCGGACTTCCGGCATATCTAGACTCAAAGACCAATAGGCCCAAGTGTCCAATACACGGAGAGGCTGGGCAGTTCGCCAAAGTCGCCGTGCCCTATGCGTTCAAGTTGTTGCTACAAGAATTGATCGCGCTCGGCATATACCCCAAGTTGGAACTCGCCGAGATATTGGAGTAGTTGCGCCTAAATTAAATTTATATAGGGACTAACACCGGTTGGCGTGGCTATTTCGCAAGTCGATTTAATACCGACTAAAATCATAAAGAACATCAAGTTCGGAATTCTCAGCCCGGATTTAATAAGGCGATATTCCGTCTTGGAGATCACAACATCGGAGATATACGACGAAGGCGGCTTGCCCGTACGAGGCGGCTTGATGGATAGGCGGCTGGGCGTAGCCGAGCCGGGAGCTCGGTGTGAGACATGCGGCCAGTCCTACGACGTCTGTCCTGGACATTTCGGCCATATAGAGTTGGCGAAGCCCGTAGTCCATGTGGAGTTCGCTAGGTTCATATACGACGTGTTGAGAGCCACATGTCCCAGTTGCGGCAGGATTATGCTCAAAGACGAAGAAATTAAGAGGTACAGCGAGAGGCTCCAGAGGCTTAAAGGCAGGTGGAAGCTCCTAGCCACAAACCTCCACGAAAAAATTTTGCGGAAGGCCGCCGAGAGGACTACATGTCCGCATTGCGGCTATAAGCGCAATAAAGTCCGTTTCGAAAGGCCTTATAACTTCTATGAGGAGACTGAAACCGGCGCTTTAATCAAACTAGACCCCGAGACCATATTGGAGCGGCTGGTCAAAGTTCCGAATAGCGACTTGGAACTTCTAGGCGTAGATCCGACAGTTGCCAGACCTGAGTGGGGCATTTTGAGGGTCCTGCCGGTGCCTCCGCCACACGTAAGGCCCTCAATACAATTAGAGACGGGAATAAGGAGCGAAGACGATCTGACCCACAAGCTGGTCGATATCATGAGGATGAACGAAAAGCTGAAAATAGCCCTCGAGACTGGCGCGCCTACAAATGTGATAGACAACCTCTGGGACTTACTCCAATACCACGTGGCAACTTATTTCGACAACGAGCTCCCCGGCATACCTCTAGCCAAGCATAGAGGGGGAAGGCCGTTGAAGGGCATAGCTCAGAGGTTAAAGGGCAAGGAGGGACGGTTTAGAGGAAGCCTTTCGGGCAAGCGCGTTAACTTCTCTGCGCGTACTGTGATAAGCCCCGACCCCAACTTGAGCATAAACGAAGTCGGCGTGCCTATAGATGTAGCGAAAATATTGACGATACCGGAGAGAGTTACGTCTTGGAATTTAGAGGAGTTGAAGCAGGCGGTCATGAGGGGTCCGGAGACATGGCCTGGCGCCAATTATGTAATCACGCCCGAGGGGCGGCGTATAGATCTTAGATATGTCAAGGATAGGAAACAGCTAGCCGAGAAGTTGGCCCCCGGCTGGATAGTTGAACGTCATATTAAAGACGGCGATATAGCCCTATTTAACAGACAGCCGTCGCTACATAGGGTATCCATTATGGGTCATATAGTTAAGGTGTTGCCTGGAAGGACTTTTAGGATACACTTGGCCGTATGTCCTCCCTACAACGCCGACTTCGATGGAGACGAGATGAACCTACATATACCCCAAACCGAAGAGGCTAGAGCCGAGGCGAGGACTCTCATGTTGGTACAGGAACATATAGTAACGCCGCGTTATGGAGGAGCAATAATAGGCGCAAGGCAGGACTACATAATAGGCGCTTATCTCTTATCGCGCAAAACTACATTGCTCACAAAGAAGGAAGTCGCCTATCTTGTCGGCGCTATGAAGTTGGAGGAAGACCCACAGGAGCCCGCTATTATGCACCCTGTAGAGTTGTGGACGGGGAAGCAAGTAATAAGCATGACTTTGCCTAGGGACTTAAACTGGGTGCAACCAACCGCCTTTAAGTCTACATGTAGGGAGCCGTATACCTGCGAGAACGACGAGTGGATTATTATAATAAACGGCTATATGGCCACGGGAACTCTAGACAAGAAGTCCATCGGCGCTGAGCAGGTGGACTCTCTATGGCACCGCGTGGCGAGAGACTATCCCTCCGATGTGGCGAGGAGGTGGCTGGACTCGTCTTTAAGGACCTTTTTGAGGTTTTTAGACCTACGGGGCTTCTCCATAGGGCTCGACTCGCTCTATATTCCCGACGAGGCCATACGTGAGGTAGATAGGATAATAGAGAACGGTATAGATAACGCCATGAAGATAATAGAGACATATAGAGAGGGCAGGCTTGAGGCCATGCCCGGCTATACGGTCCAGGAGACTCTTGAGAACAAACTTGCCGAGATTCTCTCGAAGGTCCGTAGCGACGCTGAGGGAGTGGTCGAGAAGTATATCGATAAGAAGTCCGAGGCGTATCTAATGGCCAAGACGGGGGCGCGCGGTAGCTTGACTAATATAGTGCAGATGGTCGCCACGTTGGGCCAACAGACCATAAGAGGGGAGAGGATAAAGAGGGGTTATAGGACTAGGACGTTGCCGCACTTCCCCGTGGGCGATATAGGGCCTTTCTCCGGCGGTTTCGTGTCTTCGTCGTTCAAGAGGGGCTTGTCGCCGACCGAGTATTTCTTCCACGCCGCAGGTGGCAGAGACGGCCTAATCGACACGGCGGTACGTACAGCGCAAAGCGGCTACATGCAACGCCGTATTATAAACGCGCTTCAAGACGCCTATGTCGCATACGACGGCACTGTGAGGTACGGCTCCGGGCTTTTGTTACAGCCGCTTTACGGCGACGACGGAACCGATGTGTCTAAGTCGGACCACGGCAAACCTGTAAACGTAAATATAATGAGGCTACACGTTAGGTGATGTCGGTCGCCAAAGTCCTCGAAGATCTGTCCTCTGTTATACCCAAGACGCTATACGAAGACCTCAAAAAGGCCGTGGAGGGCATGGACGAAGAGACCGCGTTGAGGTTCATCTACAGGGCCCTTAGGCTCTACGTGATGTCGTTGATAGACGCAGGGGAGGCCATAGGCATAATCACCGCACAGTCGATAGGCGAGCCGTCTACCCAAATGATACTTAGGTCTTTCCACTTCGCGGGCCTTAGGGAGTTCTCCATGGCGCGCGGTCTCCCCAGAATGATAGAAATCGTGGACGCCAGGAGGAAGCCCTCGACTCAATTGATGTACATATACTTAAAGCCGCCGTATAACAAGTCGAGAGAGGCGGCGATGGAGATAGCTAAAAAGATCCAGCTGACCACAATAGAGAGCTTGGCCAAATCTGTAGATATAGACTATATAACGTACACCATAGTCGTGGAGTTAGATCCAGAACAGTTGAAATATAGAGGCGTCACAATTAAAGAAATAGAAAGAGTATTATCGAGAATGCGCGGTAAGGGGGTCTCTATAGAGCTAGAAGGATATACGATATATATCAAGCTAAATGCCACAGATATGTTAAAATTGAGGAAATTACGAGAGAAGGTATTACAGACAAAAATAGGAGGGATAAAGGGGGTCAGGAAGGTCCTCGTGGACCAAGATAGAAATACGGGCGAGTGGTATATAGTAACTGAAGGCAACAACCTGGAAGGCGTCTTGCAGCTCGAAGAGGTAGACCATACCAGGACCTACAGCAACGACCTGCACGAGATGGCGGAGGTCTTGGGCATAGAGGCCGCGAGGACTCTAATCGCTCTGGAGATAAAGAAAGTCCTCACAGAACAGGGCTTGGACGTCGACAATAGGCATATGTATATGGTGGCCGACGCCATGACTTGGCTGGGCAAAGTCAGACCTATAGGCAGACATGGCGTGGTTGGGTCTAAAGAATCGCCATTGGCAAAAGCCGCATTTGAAGTCACCGTGAAGACATTAGTCGAGGCCGCCGTCAGGGGCGACATAGAGCAATTTAGAGGCGTGTTCGAGAACATCATAGCCGGGAGACACATCCCCATAGGGACCGGAGTGGTGAAACTACTAATGCGGTTCTAAAAGCCGAAAACTTATATATCATCTCGATTCCAGAGGGCCGTGAGTGCCTCAATAGACATCTCTAGAGAGCTCCAAGTCGCCATGGCCACCGGCAAGCTGTCTATCGGCTACAAAAGCGTTAAGGACACCGTTATGAGCGGCAGAGCCAAAATGGTCATTCTAGCAGCCAACGCGCCGCCTAAAATAAAAAACGACTTGGAGTACTACGCCAAGCTGGCGGGCACGCCTATATTTGTATTTCCGGGCTCCAGCCTGGAGCTGGGGGCCGCCGTACGAAAACCCTTCAAGATCTCATCTATAGCAGTTATAGATCCAGGTCAGAGCGAGATCTTAAAGCTGGTCGGATATGCCTGATATCAGACTTACAGACGAGGAAATTCGCTACGCTACGCTTTTCGAGTCGATGACCGGCGTGACTCCTCTCGACGTAGTTATCGACGGCGATTACAATAGAATAATTTTCGTTGTGAGTAGAAACCAAGCGGCGTTGGCAGTAGGCAAAGGCGGGACGAACGTCAGGATGTTGAGACAAATAATCGGCAAGGACGTCGAGGTCGTTGAGTACGCCGAGACGCCAGAAGAGTTGATAAAGAACAGCCTATATCCGGCCAGAGTTATAGCGGTTAAGGTGACCAAATCGCCTTCTGGCAATCTTGTAGCTATAACCACCGTGGTGCCGGAAGACAAGGGGATAGCAATAGGCAAAAACGGGAGGAATATAGCCAAGGCTAAGCTCTTGGCCAAGAGGTATTACGACGTGGATAGGGTAGTTCTAGCGTGACGTAACGCCGCCGTCAAACTTTATATATGGACATAAATAGGGGCTAGTGCCCGGCAAGAAGTCCCCTGTTGGGTTATTCGCAGCAAGGAAACTTAAAGAAAGGAGGCAGAAGTTCAGATGGAGCGATATAACTTACAAGAGGAGGATATTAAGAATAGCAGAGCGCTTCGATCCTCTTGAGGGCGCCCCCATGGCTAGGGGCATCGTGTTGGAGAAAGTAGGCGTAGAGGCGCGAAAGCCCAACGCGGCGGTTAGGAAGTGTGTAAGAGTACAGCTCGTCAAGAACGGAAAGGTCGTGACGGCCTTTGTGCCGTACGACGGAGGCTTGAACCTAATAAACGAACACGACGAAGTGATAATAGAGCGTATAGGCGGCCCCGAGGGGCGTTCGCTCGGCGACATACCCGGCATAAGGTTCAAAGTAACCAAGGTCAACGGAGTCTCCATCCTGGCCATATTGAGGGGCAAAAAGCAGAAGCCGACCCGTTAATGCCCTCAGCCAAAATCCTAGAACGAGATAATCTGCACATCAAGGCGTACGTAGAGGGGGTAAAGCCCGCCTTGCTCAATTCGATAAGGCGCGCAGTGATATCAGAAGTGCCAGTGTTCGCAATAGACCAAGTCATAATTATCAACAATACGTCGTCTATGTACGACGAAATGTTGGCACATAGGCTGGGCCTGATTCCGCTCTCGACACCGCTCGATTTGTTCCCCAAAATAGAGGAGTGCGAGGCCGGGCTGGTCGACCCGTCCGAATGTACCGTTAGGCTGACCCTACAAGTCACTGCAGACGAAACCAAAGTGGTGTATTCCGGCGATTTGGTCTCGGAACACCCGGACGTAAAGCCCATATATCCGGATATACCGGTAGTTAAACTGGCCAAAGGCCAGTCCATATCGCTGGAAGCTTATGCGAGACTTGGACGCGCAAGGGAACACGCCAAGTGGCAGGCCGGCCTTTCGGCCTATTACTACTTCCCCAAATTGGTCATAAATAGAGACGATGCGCAATGTCTGTCTTACTGCAAGTCGTTATGTCCCGAGGCCTTCGGCGGGAGCCTAAAGGACTTTGACCCGTTTAAATGTAGTTTTGGCAGGCTTAAGGCTTGCGAGAACGCTTGTAATGGCGCCATCTCTGTGGATTGGGACAAATATAAATATATAATAAATTTTGAGTCTTATGGGAATATGTCTGTCGATAAAATGATACAAGAAGCTTTTCGTATACTTAAAGTTAAATTCGATACATTTCTAGAATCGGTGGAGAAGGAGCTAGCTAGGGGATCGGAGCCCAATATTACGGAAGAGACTAAGGCCGATAACGTTTAAATATATCTCGGGGAGAGACGGCGTGCCGCCTAATCCCACAGGGCCTACTAACATACAGCTGAGGATGCTCATAAGGTTTCTTAAAAAAGCAGCTAAATCTAACGACGCCCCAATTTGGGCCTATGTTGCTGAGCTTTTAAGCAAGCCTAGGAGACAACGGGCCGCTGTGAATCTCGCCAAGCTCAACGGGCTGGTCAACGACGGCGACGTGGTCGTGATTCCCGGCAAGCTGTTAGGCTATGGAGATCTCCAGAAAAGAGTAACTATAGCCGCCGTAGGCGCCTCTAAGAGGGCCGTGGAGATAGTGCTCAAATCAGGAGGGCAACTCGTATCGATCCCAGAGCTTATAAAAAAGAACCCCAAAGGGTCTAACGTGAAGGTGATAATATGAGCAAGCCTCTAACTTCTCGCCCATCTGGCGGAGTTGTGGTGATAGATGCAACCAACCACATAGTTGGCAGATTGGCCTCAGAGGCGGCTAAGCTTCTCCTATCTGACAGAAACCTAAACGTAGTGATCATCAACGCAGAAAAGGCGGTAATATTGGGAGATAGGAAGATGGTAGTAGGCTGGTACATGAGGAAAGTATCGGAGTGGAGGACTCACTACAACCCCGAGAAGGTGGGACCCAAGGTCCCGAGAAGACCGGACAGAGTGTTGAAGAGGGTCATAAGGGATATGTTGCCCTACAAGAAATACGAGGGGAGGAATGCCCTTAAGAGGTTGAGGGTTTACATGTCGACGCCGCCAGACGTTAAAGACGAGAGTTATTATATCCCCAAGGCGCTAATTAGGCCCAAGCCCCTATACAAATATATATCACTTGAGGAGCTGTGGAGCTATATCGACCCACGTGCGTGGAGTAAATGGAAAGAGGCGCAAACACTTCTAGAAAAAATAAAAGCACAAGGTAAGTAGGGCTTATGGCGTCTGAAATAAAGACACGCAACGCCTATGTCGCTCAGGAGTCGCCTCGTGTAGTGTTGGCTGTAGGCAGGAAAAAGACCGCAATGGCCAAGGCGGTAATCAGGCCCGGAATAGGCAGAGTGAGGATAAATGGCTATCCGCTGGAGCTCTGGCCAATCGAGATGGCCCGACAAAAAATTGCCGAGCCTTTGCTACTCGCGGGCGATTTGGCCAAAAAGGTAGATATAGATGTGGAGGTAAGGGGGGGAGGCTATATGGGCCAGGCCACAGCTGCTAGAATGGCCATAGCGCGCGGTCTCGTCAGATATTTTGAGGATCAAAAACTCAGAGAGATATTCATGGAATATGACCCCTATATGTTGAAGGGCGATCCCAGAAGGACAGAGCCCAAGAAGCCTGGTCTGAAACACGCGCGCTCTAAGAGACAGAAGGCGTACCGTTAAGGCCATGATGGCCCCAATACGATGTTTCACATGCGGCAGACCTCTCGGCCATTTATGGGAGCCCTTCAGGCGGAGGGTCCTAGCAGGCGAGGACCCCGGCAGAGTCTTAGACGACTTGGGGGTCACAAGGTATTGTTGCCGTAGGACCCTCTTGGCTCATGTGGACTGGATAGACGACGTGCTTCAATTCGAGCAACGCTGAGATCCTTCCATAAAATTTTATTAATGGACTTGAGGGGCTTCTGCAATGTCGAACAAAGCCCAGCAATTGAAACTACCCTCTCCGCTAAAGGTGCTGTCAAAAATGGTAAACAAAGTCGTAGTGGCTAGGCTTAAAGGAGACGTAGTTGTACGAGGCATTTTGAGCATCTATGACTCCTGTATGAATTTAGTGCTAGACGAGGCCGAAGAGCTCGACAAAAACGGCGCGGCGAAAATGAAATACGGCAGGATACTCATAAGGGGTAGCCAGATAATTTACATCTCCAGCGAGGAGGCGGCGGCATGATCACAGTAGTAAGGGCCAATAGGGTGCCCATAGAGGAGCAAAACGTCGAGATTGTCGAGCGTAAGGGACAAGGACATCCGGACTATATAGCTGATGGGATTTCTGAATATGTCAGCTTATACCTGTCAAGATATTACTTGCAGAAATTTGGGGTAATACTACATCACAATGTCGATAAGACGTTGGTAGTTGGGGGACAAGCGAGGCCGGTCTTCGGCGGCGGCGAGGTGCTCCAACCCATATACATCTTAGTGTCCGGGAGGGCCACTGTGGAGGTGAGGAGAGGCAACGATGTGGAGAGGATACCTGTGGGGCCCATAATCCTAGAGGCCGCCCGCAAGTGGATCCGGGAGAACTTTAGGTATTTAGATCCAGATAGACATACGATAATAGACTACAAAATAGGACAAGGTTCTACCGACCTTACCGGCGTGTACGAACTAGGCGCAAAGTCGATACCTCTAGCAAACGACACATCTATAGGCGTGGGCTACGCGCCGCTTTCTCCTCTGGAGAACTTGGTGTATAGAGTAGAAAGGACTTTAAATTCTGTGGAGTTCAAGTCGAGACTGCCCGAGGTGGGCGAAGACATAAAGGTTATGGGCATTAGGATAAATAGGGACATCA
>JBEULO010000027.1:0-23421 GCA_041287225.1 Thermoproteus sp. | reverse complement strand
ATGACGGGAAGAGGCAACAGGGCTAACGGCCTCATAACGCCCATGAGGGTCATGTCCATGGAGGCGGCGGCGGGCAAGAACCCGGTGTCCCATGTGGGCAAGATATATAACGTATTGGCGCAAAAAATCGCCGATAGAATCCACGCCGAGGTCAAGGGAGCGAGGGAGGTCTACGTCGAGGCGGTCAGCCAGATAGGAAAGCCCATAACAGAGCCGAGAATACTCAACATAGAGATAATCCCCGAGGGCGGCGAGCTCACAGGTGAGATTAAAAGAGAAGCTGAGGCCATAGCCTCGGAGGAGTTGAGCAGAGTCACCAACATTACACAATTGGTGCTCGAGGGGAGGGCCAAGCTGTTTTAACGGGGCAGTCGTTTTCTATATTCTTCTAGTAATTTCTTTAAGTCCATTTTCTTCTCGGATAGGGCAGATTTTATTTTCTCTACTATTTCTTTTCTTTTTTCTTCGTCTATTATATAATAATCTTTGATTCTATATCTAGTAACTAGGTCTATAGGCGCGCCTACAACTCCGTTGTTTATGGCGTCCTCTATAGACGCTATATCGCTACAAAGGAGGCCTCCCGTCTTTCTACATTCAGATATTTCATCTTTCTTATATAACTTATATTTTCCACTCATTAATCCTAATATAATATCTATTATATCATCAAAAATTCTTTCTTTAATCTCTTCACAATTTTTTAATGAATATGTAAGTTCTTCTATGCGCCTTTGGAGCTCCTTGTATTTGACGTCCCTCCAAAGCGAGTCGTTAAGCGATCTGGTCAGCGAAGATACGCGCGATCTAAGCTCCTCGACTTCTTTCTCCAGTTGCGCCTTCTCGTACTCGAGAGCTGCTATCCTCCTCTTGGCCTCTTCGCCTACATCCCTACATGGCTTCTCGACGGGCACATATACGATCTTGGTATAGATGCCGCTTGTACTTCCCTTTAAGACTTCGGCCACTGCTTGCGCCACAGACCGCCCTCTAGCTATCATCGCCTTGGCCTCCTCTATTTGTTGTCTAGTCAATACGGCCCCGAAGTCTTTCTCCAACTTTTCGAACTTAATTCTATACTCCGTATATGCCTTATAGGCGGCCGCCAGCGCGTCCCTCTCGTGGGTTGTAGCCACGGGGTAGCCCAATTTGTTCGCAACCGAGCTCTTCTCGTCTACCAATAGGTCCCTCTCGGGCTTGAAGAGCACAGCGCCGCACATCGCGGCGAGTTTTTTCACATAATCGGGGACGTCCGACACGTCTGATGCTACGACCACAGGTGTCCCCCATTGGTATATCCTCCTCAGGGCGTCGCCTCTAGAGAGGTTTCGTCTAGCTTCGGTATGTAACACCCGCCCGTTTAGATCCATAATAGCTATCCCTGTAACTATGCCGGGATCTACGCCCACTATGAGGTACGACTCCCCTCTCCTCTCGGCCTCATAGGACTTTACTGGCTCCGAAAATACGCGGACTACGACATCTGAGCTCTTAAGCGGTTTTACGTACCTCCTGACTATGTCCCGCCTCGCGTATACTATAAACTTGGCGGAGGCTATATCGCCTGACTCCTCCTTAAAGAATAAGTCGTAGTCCAGACCGACCTCGTTGAGCTTTTTCGATATTCGGTCGACCAGATCTCTTATCCTATGTCTAATATTACGCATATATCTGCTTCGACTCATGCCCCCTGGGCTTGTCGAAGATAGACGTTTTATCAATACGACGGTCTCTTCTTCATATAGTTTGACCTTATAGCCGACGCCCCTCTCGGCGAGCAGAGCGACGAAATACGAGGTCTCTAGGGGGTTTAATCTTCCCCTATTTATGCCGAAATGCCTCTCCACTAGCACCTCTACGGGCAGATTGACGCCGTCTTCAATACGCGTCACTTCTATCACGTCAACGTTAAACGGGAGTCTGCCCAACGCCTTTATCAACAATCTGCCGTGTTCGACTAGTTCTGTCATATTGTCCACCGCAAGGACCTCCGGCTTGTACCTCTTAAGCACCTTTAATAATTCGACCACATCGGCGATGCCTTGATCTACGACCGAGCCGCCCTCAATTACGGTATATCCGAATTTTTCCTTACTGCTTATATCTAGTCCTAATATTCTCATAGACCCCTAAAAGATTTTATAGTATTTTCAATAATATTATTTATATTTATTTTTTCATATTTTTTATTATATAATATATTTAATAATTCCTCTTTATTTATTTCTACATCAAATCTAGAGAAAAATTCTTCCAGATAGGTCAAATCCCTAAGTAATATCTCGGCCGCGTTGGGATGTGATGCGGGGATCCATTGAGGCCAGTCGATTATATATGCCCTATCCCCTATTATTATGTTGTAGGGAGTTAAATCTCCATGTATTATGCCGTTTTTAAGCGCTATCTCTATAGTGTCGAGGACGTCCTTAGCCGCAAAGCGCGCGTTGTGGAGGTCCGCCCTATAGGCCTCTACGCCCTCTATGTACCTCATCACGACTACATGTCTATTGATCGCTATGGGCTCGGGGACCAGCCCTCCTCCGTCGAAGACCTTGCTAAGGGCCGTAAATTCCGCATTTGCGGAGAGCCTAGCCTCGTAGAGCTTGGTTAGATGTCTTCTCCTGCCTAAAAAGCTACGGACTTTCTTCACATGTACAAAAGAGGAGGTGCCAGTCCTGTGGAATTTCACCGCGACTTTAACTCCGCTAGGCATCTCACCGACATATACCACAGACTCCTTGCCTACTCCTATCGGCGTGGGCGATATGTTTATTATTTTTCCAGATTTTCTTAGAGTATGTAGAGCAAGTATGTCATATGCATTAAATGTCAGCCTATATCCTTCGTAAGAACCTCTATATCTTTGTATAAGTTTTAATTTATTTAACTTAGATAGCGAATATCCGATCTTTTCCTCGTCTGCTTTAGCCCAACGCGTCAATAGCCCATAGGGCACATATCTATACCTGATGTGCGCTATTTCGAGTAGTCTAAGCACTCTGAGGTCCAGCCTATCTAAGACGTCATAGGCTTCTATTAACGATCTAATAGACACCGAAAATATTTACTCCATTAAATTTTATCTGTGGGGAGGGCCGTAGCCACATTGGTCTCTAGAGAACAAGCCGAGGTAGGCCATAGGTTCAAAGTAGTGAAGGTACCCGACGAATGTCTTAGTTGTAGGCTCTATTCGGTATGTATAGGTAGGCTCAAACCAGGGCGCACATATAGGATTGTCGAAGTCCGTCCCTCTCTAGGCCAGAAGTGCAAGATAACTGGAGGCGAAATGACGCCGGTAGTAGTAGAGGAAATGCCGATAAGGCTTTTGTTGCCCAGAAGGAAGGCGCAAGAGGGCATTATAGTCACCTACGAGGGGGATTGTCGCGGTTGTGACGGTTGTCCCGACGAAAATACATTAAATATTAATGAAAAAATATTAATCATAAAAGTTCTAGATAAAACAAAATGTAATAACCAAGAATTTTTTATAGTCGAGGCTAGCCCTCTATAAGGCGTTCAACCTTCCTGAATAGACCTATTAAGCCCTTATATAGCTTCTTTTCCACCGCTTGTTTCCTCAATTCCCTATATAGCTTTTTAGCATCTTCTACTTTTCCCTGTCTTGCGAGCTCCTCGGCTTGTCTCAAGCCCGTCACTAAGGACTTAGCCAGCTCTTGTAGTTCCTCCGCCATCGCCAGCACCACAACCTCTATATTTTAAGATTACCAAAGCTTTTTAATAGCATAGAGCCCATGAAGGCGATGGAGCGAGCGGAGATCTATGTGAGGAATTTAGAGCACGTTTTATCCTCCCTCAAGGTAGTCGATGGGAGGGCCAAAGAGGTGGTGGATCTAGCCAGCACCTATTTGAGGGATGCCAAGTACTACCTATCTAGAGGCGACGTATTGACCTCAATAGCCGCCTCGTCGTATGCAGAAGGCCTGTTGGACGCGCTACGGCTTTTAGGATATGCGGATTTCGTGTGGAATAGGCCCAGCGAGATCGAGAAGAATTACAGAAAAGTCCTAATAGCGGGCACTTTCGAGTTGTTGCACCCAGGCCATATTAGCTATATGGAGCAAGCGTGGAGGTTGGGACGGGTCGTGGCTGTAGTGTCGCGGGACGTAAACGCCGCCAGAATAAAAAGCCGTAGCGTTGTGGTGCCGGCCGAGAACAGACTTAGAGTAGTCTCGAGCATATATTACATCCATAAGGCCAGGCTGGGCCATGAGGACGACATGTTGAGAGTAGTAGAGGAGGAGCGGCCCGATGTGATCCTACTAGGCGCAAACCAGCCGTTCGACGAGAAGTCCCTCTACGAGAAGTTGAGGCGTAGAGGGATAGAGGCGCAGATACTACGCGCGAATCCTCATAATTGCGATCTATGTTCTACCAGTAAGATTATCAATAAGATCTTAGAGACGTTCTGTGAGAGTTCCAGAAGGATTTAGAATAGATCTGGCCAGAAGGACGCAATTAAGACTCGCCAATAGGGTAGTAGAGAGGCCTTTAGGCCCCGTAGACGTCGTGGTGGGGCTAGACGTGGCCTATAGAGGCGATGTAGCTGTGTCGGTGGCTGCGGCCTACTCGATAGGAGAGAAAAAGGCCGTGGAGTACGGCTGTTCAGCCAATAGAGTAGTGTTTCCCTACGTCCCTACTCTCCTATCATTTAGGGAGTTGATGCCCATGGTCAGGGCGTTGAGGAGGCTCAGCTCTAGATACGATTTGATTATGGTGGATGGACAGGGCGTGGCGCATCCCTATAGGCTAGGCATAGCGGCACATCTAGGCGTAGTGTTAGGCGTGCCGACTATAGGCGTAGCTAAATCTAAACTCTACGGCGAAATTGTCGGCGACAAGTTGGTAGATCCCCACGATGGCAAGGTCATAGGGGCTGTCGTCTCCTGCAAAAAGCCTCTGTACGTCTCTATAGGCAACTTGGCGACTCTGGAAGACGCAATTTCTATTGTGAAGATGCTATGTACGGGGAGCAGAATGCCTCTGCCTATACTTCTGGCCCACAATAAGGCCAACGAGATCAAACAGAGGCAACTAGCCGGTTTCGACAAGTGGGGAGAGGCCCCTTGTTAACTCATCACCGCAGATACTTTGATCTCCTCCTCTTTAATTCCGCTGGCGGTTATATAGACGAGGTCTATACCGCCGCCAGATACGGGGTCCCTTTCAAGCGCGGCCTTTATGGCGCTTATAGCCAACTTCCTGGCGTCATTTACGTCTATATCCTGCCTGTAGTTGGAGTCCAAGACGCTTATGGCCATCTTGGCGCCCGTCCCCAACGCCGCGTAGTCGTCCTCTATGAGGCTACCTATAGGATCGAGGACGAATATATGGGGACCTTCTTCGTCGTACCCGCCCACTAACACCTCGGCTATAAACGGCATAATCCTCCTGTTGAACATGATAACAGACAACAACTTGGCCATAGCGGCTATGCTCGGCTTCCTCTTAGAGTCCAGTTCGTACATCTTGGCGTTTACCCTCAATATTTTAGCTATTGTCTGCATATCGGCTATAACCCCAGCGGAGGCTATAGCCATCCTGTCGTTAACCACATAGACCTTCTTGCCGGAGGAGCTCAACGAGTAGAACCCATAAGCGATCCTCTTCTCGGCCGCCAAAACTACGCCGTCCTTGGCCTTTATCCCCACGGCGGTCGCGCCTATGCCGTACTCTTCAGACATGGCGCATCTCTACGTCGTGATATTTAAATCTTAGGGCTCAGTCTCGGGCGACGGCAAATCTTCCCTCTTGACATATCTAGTTATTATATTGACGGGAACATATGCAAAACGACTTTCGAGTTTCCACGTAGGCAGGACCTTGCCAGCGATATTTATCTTGGCGCCACAGAACTTACAGTAATACCCTCCTCCCTTCTCTACTAGATTCACCTCAACTATATTGAAGCCGTACCGTTTAATTACGGGCCTCCCGCATTCTGGGCAATAGGTATGTTCGTATTTATGTCCGGGGGCGTTGCCCACGTATACGTACTTCATGCCCTCAGATTTTGCAATAGATACGTGTCTCTCCAAGGTCTCTATTGGGGTGGGCGGCACGTCGGTCATTTTGTAGTCGGGATGGAAGCGGAGGAAGTGTATAGGCACTTCGGGGCCCAAGATGTCTATTATCCTCCTTACCATCCTCCTCGCGTCCTCTAAATCGTCGCCATATTTAGGCACCACCAAGTCCGTTATTTCGACCCATATGCCCCTCTTCTTCATCTCCTCTAGGGTTTGATATATGGGCTCTACATCGGGTACCATGGAGAACCTAGCTAGAAACTTCTTGTTGCCGTTGCCCTTAAAGTCCACAGTAGCCGCATCTAAGAACTCAGAGGCGTATTTGACGGACTCCGGAGTCAAAAAGCCGTTGGTGACGAAGGTATTGAAAAGGCCTTTTCTACGCGCCAATACGCCTATATCATGAGCGTACTCTATAAATATAGTCGGTTCGTTATATGTATATGTAATCCCATGAGCGCCGTATATTTCGGCCAGTTCTACTATCTTCTCCGGACTCAATTCGAATCCTTCGATCCTCCTTCTCTGACTTATATCGAAGTTCTGGCAGTACCTACAAGCCCAATTACAGCCGAAAGTAGAGAGCGATAAGACCATGGCGCCGGGATAGAAATGTGTAAGCGGCTTTTTCTCAATGGGGTCTACTGCAATAGCCGAGACGAGCCCGTACACCGATAGGTACAACTTGCCGCCCATATTGGCCCTAACGCCGCAGAATCCCCATGCACCTTTTGGAATTCTGCAATATCTAGCGCACGCCGTACATAAGACTCTGTCGCCTTCTAGAGGCTTGTAGAGCACCGCCTCCTTCACATTACTCGTCGACTTATGTATATATAATCTCACCTATCGCCGCCGTGCGCCGTGTAGGACGTAGCGGAGAGCCCATTACCTTTTTAATAGGATGGCCGCTCTCCTTCTGTGAGTATATTAAAGCGGTGGTTCACATCGGGCTGGGACGACATAGTAGGCCAACTTAAGGCCCATGTGGCCTATTCGCTACAGGCCTTGGGACTTGTACAAGACGTCATCTCGAAGACAGAGCTCTCAGAAGACTACTTAGACGAAGTTGTGAGAAAGATATCGGCAATAGAGAAAGAGGGCGACGAGATTATAAGGAGGCTTGACGACAATATATCCAAGGGGGCTCTAGTCCCCAGCGTAATTGGGAATGCCGAATTGCTTTTAGATCGAATAGATAATATATTAGATAATATATATTATATATCAAAAGAAATTAGACGTGGATATATTGTATGGGGTAATGAAAATATAAAGAGAATAATAAATGGCAAATTCAGAGAGATGCTAGATTTAGATAAGACAATAATAGAATATATAGGCTTGATGTTAGATAAGAGTAGAGACTTGGAATATTGCGGCAGATATGCCAGAATGGTCGGCACATTGGAAGAAGAAGTAGATGAAGTTAAGGAGTATATACTTGATGAGGTATATAAACTTAAATTATCTGCTGTAGAGTTTAACCATATAATCTCGTTGATATATAGCGCAGATAGAATAGCAGACAACGCACAAGACGCCGTACAACTACTTTTATCTATCATATCTACATTGTGACATGTCGGCGACCATAGAGACTAGCGGAGGGTCCGTAAAGATAAGAGCAGTGGTAGGAGGGAGGGAATATATCGCTCTGGGGCTTAAGTCGGACTACCCCACTGTAGTCGGCCTCCTTTTAATACAGATGTTAAGAGATGGGACTTCTCCCGACGATATATGTAAGGTCCTACGCGAAGTCCTCAACACCTATAGACCTCAATAGGCTCCCCGACCCTGTGCCCGAGCCTCTCGGCCGCATTGCCTCTATTTATGGCTATTTCGAGAAAGCCCTCGCTATTTACTAACGCCAATACTTCGCCGGGCTCCGCAAGCCCGTAAGTCTGTAGGAATTTTACTCTATATATTTTTTCTGAAATTTTTATACATAATAAATCATTATAATCTGCTATACTTTTTATAATATTTTCGCTTATTGAGGTAAATATATTACCAAATCTATCAATATATATTAACGTCCCTTTTATGATATTGCCCTCTTTAACTGCGCCCGGCTTAGGCAACCTGACGTACTCCGACATCTCCACGCCCAGATAGTCTGGACGTATGCCTTTAGACAATAGGGCCGCGGCGTAGGCGAATATATCGCGGCCGTGGAAAGTACTAGAGGGCTCGGGCAGACGTACTGTCAACCTATATGCCTTCTCTACGCCGTCTTCTTCGGCGGCTATGCTGAGCAAGCCGTTGTCGGGCCCCACGAAGAGGTAGTTTTTAGTCTTTAACAGGAGGGGCGCGCGGGGGGTCCCCACGCCTGGATCTACGACCGCCACGAAAATTGTGCCTTTGGGAAACCACCTATATGCCCTCCACAAGACGAAGGCGCCTACTCCGACTTCTTGAGGCGGCACGTCGTGGGTTATGTCCACTATGGTCTCGTTTGGGTTTATCGACAATATGACCGCCTTCATTTCGGCCACGAAGTAGTCCCTAGTGCCGAAGTCTGTCAACAACGCGATCACGGCCTTTGTTTAATTTCGGCATATTTATATAGAGCCCACAATGCGCGCGCCGCCCTCTTCGGCGAGTTGTACACAGGCACTACTCCCTTTAGGCGTCTTTCTAGCTCCTTTACCGCAGGCGAATTGCCTATACTGACCGCCACAATGGGCTTATTCAGTGCAGTTAACTCTATGATGCGGTCGGCCAGACCTTCATCGAGGCCAGGGGGATGTATCAATGCGGCCACTAACGCCATATCGTAGTACTGTAGGCCGTGCCTTAAAGCGACCACGAAGTCCTCGTTAGCGGCTCCGCCGGTAAGGTCTATCGGGTTGCTCAACGACGCGAGAGGCGATAGGGCTTTTTTAAGCTCCTCGGCTAAATGGGGCGGCGTCTGCGGGACCTCCAGGCCGTTCTCCACAAGGAAGTCCACGGCCTGGACCCCGATGCCTCCCGACGACGTGACGACCAACACTTTACGCCCCTTTGGTAACGGCGATAGCGCCAATGCCTGCGCTATATCGAATAGGTCGAATAGATCCTCTGCTTCTATTGCGCCTACTTGTCTAAATAATGCCCTATAGTAGTCGTAGTTCCCCGCAAGGGCGGCCGTATGCGATCTTGCTGCCCTCGCCGACTCGACGTTGCGTCCAGCCTTATAGACCACGAGAGGCTTCCTCCTAGTGAAGCTTTTAGCTGCATTTAAGAACTTCACCGCCTCCGCCCTCCTCCTAAAGCCTTCTATATAAAGCGCAACAGACCTCACGCCGTCCAACTCCTCTAGGTACTCCAAAATATCGCCCTCGTCTATATCAGCCCTATTGCCTATATTTATCGCAATCCCTATGCCCAAACCTTCAGCCGCCGCCCAGTCCAAAACCGCAGTCATAACCGCTCCGCTCTGGCTTATAAACGCTATAGGCCCCCCTCTAGGCCTCATGGCCTTCTCCTCGGGCAGAAACATCGTGTCGAGCCCGTTCTCGGAATTATAGACGCCGACGCAGTTTGGCCCCACTATTCTGAGCCCGTAAGACCTCCCGATTTCGACTATTCTAGCCTCCAATACGTCGTTGCCGATCTCGGCGAAGCCTCCGCTTACGATAACCGCCACCTTCACGCCCTTGCGTCCAGCTTCCGTCAATACGTCGGGCACGGCGCTCGCCGGAACTGCTATGACCGCCAGATCTATATCGTCTTCTATATCCGAAATAGAGCTATAAAACTTCACCTTAACCTCTCCAATTATGCCCTCTTTATAATTTGGATTTACTAAATATATCTTTCCCTTAAATTTCTTAAGAAGTTGATATGAAATAACATAGCCTATAGATCTCGGCTTGGTCGACGCCCCTATTACTGCAACAGAACTTGGAAATAAGAGGGATTTTAACGCCATATGGAGCCCTTGAGACTTTATTTTAAGGTATCCTAACTACCGCGTGGAGCCCGTAAGGATAGACGGATCTTATGGAGAGGGGGGCGGCCAAATCTTGAGGACTTCTCTAGCTCTATCGGGGCTACTCTTAAAGCCGATGGAGATATACAACATTAGGGCCAAGAGGAAAAATCCGGGACTGCAACGTCAACACTTAACCGCAGTAATGGCCACGGCCGCTATAACTAATGCAGAAATACGCGGGGGCGAGATAGGCTCCACGAGGCTTTTATTCGTCCCGAAAGAACTAAAATGCGGAGATTTTTCCTTCGACATAGGGACTGCGGGGAGCATTAGTCTAGTCATACAGACTGTGCTACCTCTTTTGGCCTTCTCGTCGTGTAGATCTAAAGTCGTGATTAGAGGGGGGACCGACGTGCCTTTAGCGCCTCCAATAGACTATCTAAACGGCGTCACTTTGAGGCTCTTAAGGCTCATGGGGCTCAATGCGACCATAACGTTGGTGAGGAGAGGTCACTACCCAAGGGGAGGCGGCCTAGTCGAGCTGGCCGTAGAGCCAGTAGCTAAGCTCAAGCCCGTCGTGTGGGAAAGACGCGGCGAAGTCGTCAAGATAGGCGGCGTTTCTCACTCTGTGAATCTGCCCAGACATGTCGCCGAGAGGCAGGCCAGAGCCGCCGAAGAGCAACTAAAGAGGCTCGGCGTCCCTATAGAGATATCTATAGAGAACAGACAGGACGGGCTGGGACCCGGCTCCGGCATTGTGTTGTGGGCCGAGACAGATGCGGGCTTGGTCCTAGGCGCGGATGCCCTAGGCGAGAAGGGCAAGCCGGCAGAGGCCGTCGGCAGGGAGGCAGCAGAGAAGTTATTAAGGGAGGTCTCGTCTGGAGGGGCATTGGATTCGCATATGGGCGATATGATAATGATATATATGGCTCTAGCCGACGGCGCCGGCAGATCCTCGGTGTCTGAGCTCACAATGCACGCAAAAACCAACGCCTACGTTATAGAACAGTTCCTGCCGGTTAAGTTCGTACTGTCTGAAGGGAGGCCGGCCTTCATATCGGTAACTGGCGTCGGCTTTCGGCGTTGACGCGCTTCCTTTCGTCGACCAGTTTGTTCAACATATATGGCACGTAGTAATCTTCTAGTATTTTATTTTTTAATTCTTCTATACCTGTACATAATATAGCTGATATTCGCATAAGATCAATTCCAAATAATCCTTCTATCTTTCTTATCTCCTCTTTGTTGGCTATATCTATTTTATTTAAAACAATAATTATAGGAACATTGAAGTTCTTCTTGATACTATTATAAATATTTATTTGGATATATGGATCATAGCCGCTATGATGTGTCGGGTCTACGACAAATAGTATGACTTTTGCTAGATGTCTTAGAGCTAATACCGCTTGTTTCTCTATATTGTTCATTTCTTCAAAAGGCCTATCTAAAAGGCCTGGAGTATCTATAACTTGTATTTTATCTCCCTTAACGAAAATATGTCCAACATGTATTTGTTTTGTGGTAAATGGATATTCTGCGACTTCCGGCTTTGCTGTAGAAAGACAGCCGACAAGGCTGCTCTTACCTACATTAGGCGCTCCGCTCACTACTATAGTGAAAAGCTCAGGATCTATATCGGGAAGTTTTTTAAAGAATGACGAGGCCGATTTTATTATTTCCAGTTCTGGCGCCAAGTCGTCGATCAGGTCGATAATTCTAGCTATAAAGGCCTTCCTCACTCGATATATCTGGTCTTTAGTGTACGCTGTCCTCAAGGCAATAGTCGCCTCCTTGGATATCGCCCTGACGGCACTCGTGGCGTTGCCTATTTTGGCCAAGGCATGTTTATATCTAGGGATCCCCACGCCCAGATCCAACAAGTCCCTATAGAACGGATGTAGGTCCGCCACGAAGGGCATAGAGGTCGCCATATCTCTAAGCGCATCTATAAGGGATTTGCCGGCCTTTCTTATCCTGGTTAGCTCTAGGCGCCTCAGCCTCTCAACGCCGGGCTCTACCGTGGGGCTTCTAGCTTCTGTGGACTTATATACGCCTATAAAATACTCTTTCAACTCCTCCGATGAATATATATACGGCACGTTGAAATGCACGACGTATAGTTGTAGTATATAAAATCAGCTTTATCCGCTCCTCACATATCAGCGTAGCTCAGCCACATCACTAACTTCATAGTGGCCGCCTATAAAAATCAGTAGTTCCAGCGCCGGCGATACTACGCCCCTAATGCCTTCTCATCACCGACATGTACGCGTTGCGTCAAATTAACCATATCGTCTACCGTCTTTATCTCATACGTGCCGCACCCCTCGGCCCTTATTATCTCCTCTAGGTCCTGGCCTTCATAAAGCCGTACGGGGAAGTCTATATTGTTGGCGGACAGAGCCCGTAGATCCGCCAACACCATATCGGCAACTCCGTTGAAGGCCGCTAATACAAGCTTACGGGAGCGTATCCTCGCATATCTAAGCGCGGCGTTGGTCCACTCGCCAGGACGCTCTTTGCTATAGTCTACCTTTAAGATAAGACAGTCGACCTTCTTAGACCCTTCTGCCCTTACGGCCATGAGGCGGCCTGATCGTGTCGTGCGGTATGGGCGTAACGTCCTCTATCTTGCCTATGACCAAGCCGGCTCTAGCCAGAGCCCTTATGGCCGCACTAGCGCCGGGACCTGGCACCTTCATGCCGTAGCCCCCGGGACCTCTCACTTTTATGTGAACGGCGTTTATGCCTCTCGCAAGTGCCAGTTGAGCCGCCCTATAGGCGGCTTGCATCGCGGCCCACGGCGATGGCTTGTCCTTATCGGCCTTCACCACCTGCCCCCCGCTCACTCTGGCGACCGTCTCGGCCCCAGTCAGGTCTGTTATGGTGATTATGGTATTATTACTGCTGGAATAAATCCAGGCTATGCCCCATCTCAATTTTTGGGGCTTAGCTTCGGCTGGTTGCTCTCCGGCAGACACAAAGGGGGGTTGACCCCCATTAATATACTTTACTACGACTGCGCCCAAGACGGTGCGGTAGAGGGCTTCGCGGTGGAGGTCAACACGTCGATCAATTTGCCGTAATCGCCCTTGACCCTAAATATTTTCACTCTAGAAGTCTCTCCATAGACCAACTCGCCGTCGAGCCCAATGCCCTTAAAGAATTTATATACTGCTGTGGTGTCCCTTAGAGGTATATCTTCACATGTATAGAAAACCAAGTCGGCGCCCTCGACTACTAGTTCTTCGGAACCGTTGGAACATCCCCTAATTACTACCAGCCTCAAATAGGTGCCCTCTGGCGTATACCATGTATTCAGCTCCACTACAGTCCTGACATCCATTACTTCTCTTCTACCTTCTTGACGGCCGTCTCGGACTTATATGCCACATACGCCCTGGCGAGGTCGCGAACTATATCGAATTCGGTCAATACGCCTAGAAGCCTCCCTTGTTGGTCCAGTACTGCCAACAGCCCATATTGTAATAAACGACGAGCCGCCTCCTTGGCGTTCATGTTGGGCGGGATTGAGGGCGGCGACTCGTCGGCTATATCGATCGCCATAAGCGTTCCGGCCTTGGGGTACCTCAAACGGCTTGAACCTTCCCTACGAGTCCCGCTCTTTGTCACCACGAATATCCTCTCGCCCCTCAAGCTCTCCTCTATAGGCGTTAGGGAGAGCTTCTTGTCCACTATAGCGCCCTTTATGTCGTTGCCCTCTACTACCAGTACGCCATCTATTTCGTATTTCTTCATTTTTTCGATCACATGAGATATACTGTGCATCGGGTTCACTACTGCTATATCTATAGGCGTCATTAGCTCCGAGACTATGGCGTCTTCGCGGCCTTTTTCGGAATACGCCTTGACTAAATCCTCTCTGGTGACGACGCCAAGAAGGTCGCCCTTCTCGTCTAACACCAAGACGTAGTCCAGGCCCGACGACAACATGTGATACGCTATTTCCTCCGCCGAGGAGTTAGCTGAGAGCTTCGGCACGTCCATCTTCATGACCTCCGAGGCCGTGCCCTCCTCCTTTAGGAGCTTGGCTTGCTCTCCAGGCATTACGTTTTCCTTCAACACGAGCCTCTTGCCCTTCTGCACCTTCCAGTACCCCAACGACTTTTCGGCTAGATATATCAACAAATCGCGCCTCGATATGAACCCCACTATATTTCTGTCCTCGTTGACCACCGCCACAACAGGCGCCTCTGTCCTGACCATGACCCTCCTCACGTGGGAGATGCTGTCCAACAGGCCTACTGTCGGCACATCGGTCCTTACGAGCTCACGCGCCCTGACCCCCATGGCGAATTTCGCCGGTCTTAGCCTCAGGGCCTCCTCGGGCCTGACCTCGACGGGAGCCGTTATGGGCTTCTCGGGCTCTACGTCCTCCCTGCCCTCTTTGGGCCCCTCGAAGTACGCTCTAAGCACATCCCAGACCGACACGACGCCGACGGGCTTGCCCTCTTTGTCCACTACTGGCAATACGTACATCCCCAAAGAGGCCATGGCGGCCGCTACGTCCTCAACTGGCGTTTTTGTGGTGGCTACGGGAACTCCGGTGAACTGTAGGCTCTTTACAGTTATGGGAGAAGACTCGCCGGAGGCGCCTCTGCTCGCGCCTTTGCCGAAAATCGGCCGCGGCTCTCTCTTAGGCTTAAGCCATATCGACGACTTTATGAAATCCCATATGGTCACTATGCCGGATACATGACCTTTAGAGTTCGTCACCACCGCGCCTTCCACCTCGCCGCCTGCCAGTCTCTTGACCAGTTTGTCTATTGGGTCGTTTTCATTAACTAGGAGGTCCGCCGACTCGCTGTAAATTGCGTTGACAGATCTAGCCCTAGGGGACATACGTCTAACTGCCTCCAGCAACCCACGTAAAGTGGCTATGCCTAGATATCTGCCCTCTCTGTCCACTACGACGGCGCCAGGGACCTTTTTGTCTTTAAGCAACCTGTAGAGCTCTTCGAGGGGGGCCTCGGCCGATATAAACAACGCATTGTTTACCACGTTGCCTACCTTTTTGTCGTCCGATTTGTCTTTCAGCAAAAGTACGGACTGGGGATATACAACGCCGTCGACTATGTCAACAAATGCGTTCTTGAACACCGGGAACATGTCGTGGGGGAACTCCTTGAAGTACCTCCATACGGTCTTCAAGGTATGGCTCGGAACTATCCTCACAGCAGGATATTCCAACACGTCCTTGACAAATTTAGGAACAGCGACGGCGGCTTCTTTCTCGACTGTCTTCACCTCAATTTTCTCCATAGAACTAAATGATTTACTGCTATAAATATCCATGCACGGGAACTCCGGCGACATAACCCACATACTCATTTATATTTAATTTCTCTATATATTTATCGAAAAATGTTGATGTTGAAATAGAGATAGGCCCAACTATGATATATGATACATTTTTCGCTGATACGAAATCTTTAGTTATTAATATTATATTTTTCACTTCAAGTTCTTTAAATATATTAAATATGTCATATGAAAAGACTATTATAAATCCGCCATACTTAATATATAATAGATATGCCTTTAATATAGATTTAGGATCGTCGCCCAATCCAACTATGTCGACATCTTGAGTCCACGAGTCCAATCCGCGCAGGATATCTTCTATTATCAAGGCGCCAGGCGTATTGGGGTCTATCCTAGCTTTGTCTTTAACGGCGCCGTATATCTCCTCCAAGATTTTAGGGTCCCACAAGCCATAGGCGCGTTTAAGTATAGTCGAAACGGCCCTTACGGCCTTGTCGACCGGCACATCGTATATATTGGCCGAGATGTTCGACGTTTGGTTGTTCGATAATATATATATTTTACCATTTAATCTATTTATTAATCTATCTAAAATATTTTGATTAGTATATATTATTAATGGCATTTCTATCTTTTCCATTTCTGGAAATAATTGGAACAACCACTCGCCTAAAAGCGACTTGAACTTCTCAACGGCAACATTACCCCTTTCTATTCGGAGCGGCAAGCACCGCAGATTTTTACATCTATATAAAAGGGCCTGTCTAGGCAGATAGAAGACAAAGTCGCCTCTGGTGCGCTCCCCACTACGTGAAAACGTATAGAAGGCATCAGGCCCCTTGACAATTATGTCGTATTTATTGAGCTCGTCAAAAGCCCTTATGTGGTCAGAAGTCGCCAAGACGATTTTGGACAAGCCCAATCTGGACGTCTTCACGCCCATAATATAGCCGAGAGGAATCGACAAGGCCAAGAGCCCCAGCCTAACAGCACCTCCAAGTGGCAATTCCGCAACTAGGCCGAATAGGACCAGGGGAAGCGCCGCCTGAGGGTAGAACGGAGCTAGGGCTACGGCCGCTATTGAGAGGAGTACTGTCAGAGGGAGCGGGCGCGACGTATATAGGGCCGCCACCAGTAGGAACATAAGCGCAACTGTAGCCACTATTTCTCGTTCTATTCTGCCGTATAAAACATAAAGCATAAAAAATACCTTTATTCTATTAAATAGAAAAACTATAAATAAAATAAAAATTACTATATAAATATTATGAAATAATATAAATAAAATAGCTATCAATAATAAGATCAATAATATCCGCTTAATGTTCACGAATAAAAACTATAGGGCGGATATATATCCGTGGTAGTACAGAGTAGGGTACAAATAGGGATTGTTGGGAAGCCCAATGCGGGCAAGTCCACATTTTTTGCGGCGGCCACCATGAAGGATGTAAAGATAGGGCCGATCCCATTTACGACAGTAGAGCCGAATGTAGGCATAGGATATGTAAGGAGGGAATGTCCCTGTAGGGACCTCAGGTGCAACCCCAAGAGCTATGTCGTACTAGAGGGCATGTGTTACATACCGGTAGAGCTAATAGACGTCGCCGGCTTGGTGCCGGGGGCCTGGCAGGGAAGGGGGCTGGGCAACCAGTTTTTAGACCATATAAGGAGGGCGCCCGTGTTGGTACATATAGTGGACGCCTCGGGCTCTACGGACGAGGAGGGGAGAATAGTAAAGCCGGGCACCAGGAACCCCCTAGACGATGTGATGTTCCTAGAAAGGGAACTGGACATGTGGATGGTCTCCATATTGAAGAGGGATTGGGACAAGGCCATACGTTTTTCCGAATACGGGAAGAGGCCTCTGGCCGATTTGTTGATGGAAAAACTAGGAGGTCTTGGCTACACGAGGGCGCAGGTTGAGGAGGCCCTAGAGGCGCTAGGCCTCTCCAAAAAGCCGCCGAGCCGTTGGGCCGACGACGACTTCTTGAACCTAGTCGGCAAGTTGAGGAGGCCCATAGTGATAGCCGCCAATAAGGTCGACCTGCCGGAAGGCGAGGAGGGCTATAAGGCTCTTAGGGATGCCCTCCCCGGTAGGATTGTGGTGCCCACAAGCGCCGAGGCCGAGCTGGCGTTGAGGAGGGCCGCCAACAAGGGCCTCATTAGGTATAAACCTGGCGATCGGGATTTCGAGGTCGTAGGCAATTTGTCGCAACAACAACTATCGGCATTGGAAAAGATTAGAGAGGTCATGAAGAAGTTCGGAGGTACGGGCGTCCAGATGGCCCTCAACGCCGCCGTTTTTGACGCCTTGAAGTATGTAGTAGTATTTCCGGTCGAGGACGAGCGGCGTCTTGCAGATAAGAGCGGCAACGTGCTCCCCGATGCGTTGTTGGTGCCTGGCGACGCTACTGCGAGGGATGTCGCCTATATGATACACAGCGAGATAGGCGAGAAGTTCGTCTCGGCTGTAGACGCCACAACTGGCAAAAGATTAAGCGCGGAGAGCAAAGTCAGAGACGGACTTATCCTTAAGATTATAGCCCATTAGATTTGCCTCTAAGTAGTTTAACCCAAGCGTTTTGTTTTATGAAGTCAGGGGCCGGCGCGGTCTTGGAGCCCTCCACGGCGACTTTATGCTCGATGGAATGCCCATCTACAAGTTTCTCCAACCTCTCGAGCACGTCTTCAAGACGTTTGACCAGCCGGCTTAGCTCCTCGAATTGGGCCATGTCCTGAACGGCGAAATTGTACACGACGGGCGTATTCCATATGGGCAGGACTACCGCATAGTAACTCGATTGATGTCGAGAGTCCTCGCGAACCTCTTCCTCCACTTCGGCGATTCTTCTATGTTTTGAGAGGGCCTTATATACTGTGTTTATAGATATCCCGAGCCTGTTGGCTATCTCTCTAGGCTTAAGCCCATTGTTGTATAGCTCGACTACGCGTTGTTCAGTCGCCGTCAATCTCACAACCCCTAGATCGAGGGTCCTATTAAAGGTACTGAGGTATTACGGCCGGATATGCGATCCCGCGGTTGGAGATGCCTTCATCGGAGCCCACAACGGGCGTCTCCAGCTCCCTCGTATCCTTAAATCCACAGCTATATATCTTTATTCCGGCAACACCAGAGAGCCGGGGGCCGTCCCCCCTTCCAGCAAAGCCTTAAGCAGTTCGGGTTTCTTGCCGTCTATGACGTACATAGGTATTTTGCTCCTTTTGAGTATTTCGAGACTCCACAAATCGGCCAACTCGTATGTGCCCGGCAACGCGCTGGATTTGAGCAACGATATGAGCTCAGACGCTTTGACCAACGGCATCCTCTTGGCGTTGGGATTCCTCTTGGGGTCGTCGTCGTATATGCCGTCTATATTTGCGCAATTTACCAACATTCTGGCGCCTACGGCCTCTGCGACCAGCGCGGCTACGGTGGCCGTCGATTGTCCCGGCTGAAGTCCGCCTAGCACTACCCTCTTCTTATAGCTCAAAGCGGATACCACCTCGCCGAGGGACTCGGCCGGTTTTGGATACGCCTCTTCGCCCAGCCCGGCTATGAGCAGCCAAGCGTTGATCCTACTGGCCTCTATCCCTATTATGTCGAGGAAATAGTTATTGGCGCCGAGCTCTCGCGCTAGATCTATATAGCTCCTGGCTGTGGTGCCTCCTCCCGTAATTATTGCGGTTTTTTCGTCGAGCCTTTTTATGGCCGAGATATACTCCTTAACGAGCGCCTTATCGTCGAAAATCCTACCGCTGAGCTTTATCGCTATCATTTGCCGCTTAGAAATTTCTCGACGCCCTTCTCTATACCCTCCTTGACATATTGAGGTATATCTAGCCCTTCAAGTCTAGGCGTAACTCCCTCGCAGATTTTAGCCAAATCGTCTAGATGCCTTATGGCGTACTCTATGGCGTCTCTATCGTTAGTGGCATATATGGGCTCCAATATGGCCTGGTCGGAACAGTCGGACTGCAACCAAGCCGCCCTGGACCTAGCCTGAGAGATCCTTGTGAGCAACTCGTTGGGGTCTACCTCTTTATCCCAAAGATAGGCCTTTAGGGTCTTGCCCAGAATCTTTCGTTTTACGTCTATCCTCACGGGGCCTGCCGTAATGGGTTGCCCCTCGGCAAGGGCCTTCATGACGGCGTCGGCGACCGAGGCGAGCTCTAAATCCCCCGAGTACTCCCTCCTCAACCTAATACAGTCGCAGAGCCTGACCAATGTGGAGTAGTAGCCCTCCGCTATGGCGCTTATGGCTATCTCCATCGGCGTGGGCACGCTTATAATGAACAACGATAATAAATATTGTGATGAAGTCAGGCTAGCTGAAAGGTGGAGAGGGATCTAAGCGCTGATCATCTCTTGGCGTTTTTCGGCAATATGTAATCTTTAGGCGCTGTGGATATCGGCTCTAAGTACTTCCTCAAAACCTTCGGTATCTCCACAGCGCCGTCTTCGCGTTGGAAGTTCTCCAAGATGGCAGTTATAGTGCGGGTGGTGGCGAGCCCTGTACAGTTAAGCGTATGTACGTATTCCCGCTTCATGCCCTTCCTAGTGACCCTAATGCCCAGTCTGTACGACTGCCAGTCCGTAACGTTGGAGCAACTGGCCAGCTCCCTATAGGTGCCCTGGGCCGGATACCACACCTCTACGTCGTACTTTTTGGCCGCAGGGGCGCCTAAATCGTGCGCACAAATGTTGACTACTCTATATGGAAGTCCCAGGCCCCTCATGAGCTCCTCTGTATTTTTAGTGATCTCTTCGTGCCACTTCCACGATTCCTCAGCCAACGAGAAGATGAACTGTTCGACTTTATGGAATATATGGACCCTAAAGATGCCCTTTATGTCCCTATTGCCGGCCCCTGCCTCCCTCCTAAAACAAGGCGACCAGCCGACATATAGTTGCGGCAATTCTTCCTCTATTAGGTCGCGTCCGTATAGGTAGGCCGCTATCCCGTGCTCGGCCGTAGCTATTAAATATAAATCCTCGTCTTCTAACTTATAAATAGCATCTCTAAAAGTGTCTAGGTCTAACACCCGCCTTATTATATCGTATTTCAACATGTAGGGCGGCACTATGGGCTTGAAGCCGCGTGAAGTGAGGTATTCAAGCGCGTATAACGATAAGGCGAAGTCCAGCCACACCAAATCGTCCAGGAGGTAGTAGAACCTGCTGCCTGCTACCTCTCCTGCCTTTAGCGTGTCCACCATCTTGAGGACGTTTTCCGCCTCGTCGGCATGCCCTACAGGCATCTTGTCGACCACGATATATTCCGGGCGCGGATCCATCTGGAGCACTTTGTCCAGATGTTCTCGTGCGACCTTTATAGTCCCCCAATACCTCACCGGCACTGAGTCTACGCCTTCTGGACATATGGGGACGCTCTCGTGGATTAAATTGGGGAACGAGAACAAGAGCCTTTCCCTCTCGATCTCGAGCTCTTTCAATCGGCCCTCCAACGCGTTTAGCCTTTCTATTATCTCTTTGGCCTTTTCTATATACGCCTTTCTCTCTTGTGGAGGGACCTTGGACGCCTCTTTAGATAATACGTTATGCTCATGCCTCAATTCATCTATTTCCTTCTTTAAATTCTTCCATTTCGAGTCGAGTTCTAAGAACTTGTCGACCAAGGCGGCGTCCATACGCCTAGCGGCTAGATTCCTTCTGACCAGTTCTGGGTCGTTACGTAAAGCCTCAAGTACGCTCCAAGACATGACGCAACTAAGGTCCGTTTTTAAACGCTTACCTCTAAGTCTTACGGAGCAGGTTAATTATTGCGAGCGGCATGGAGATGGGCTCTTTGCCCAAATCGTATACGGCCATGGGTATGGCGAAGCTCTGAGGCCACAGCTCTAAATACGCCTTATCTCTATATAAGACGAGGTGGATGTAGACCTCGCCGTCCCTTATGGCCGTCTTGAATATATAACGGCGGCCATCGCGGTATTTGATCACATCCACTAGGCGGTAGAACTCCTGCGATTCTAGGTATCTCACGACCTCGATGTAATCTTCCACTAGTAAGGACAAACTCGCCAGATTAAAAAGGAATTAGACCACCTCCACTTCGTAGGTCTCCTCTTCGCGTTCTTGTCTTAAAGCTAGAAACAACTTGCCTGCTATCCTCTTGGCATCAGGCACCACGGAGCCCAAATAGAGCAAAGACGCAAGGCCCAGCAACGCCATGGAGAGGGCGAGAGTCCCGTCGTAACGCAACTGCGGGACGTAGATAGGCGATATATAGTTCTCTAACGATATGAGGCGCGTAAACGCCATGATGACGGACAGAAATAGAGACAACGATAGAGCGACGTAAATCACCCACCTGCCGTCATGCCTATTTTTAACGTTATATATTATATTTATAAATATATATGGCATAATTGATATTAATGTCATAATATATATACCTATTAAAATAATTCTTACATCAAATAGACCATATAGCCATAGATAGAACACAGAGTACAATACAGACGCCAGGAGGGCCAAAAGCCCTACCCTGACGGCCTTTATGATCAGATCGAACATGTAGGACACTCGACGGGGCTATAAGTCGCCTATAGTTAACTACACTCGCCGGTCTTGCAGTAGGGGTCCTTGCCCTCCTCCAACGCCTTTAGTTTGGCTTGATTTGCCGCCTCGTCTATAGACGTCTCCAGCGCTATGGGCCTCACCACTATTTTGGTCTCCGCCAGCTTCTTCTTTATCTCTTGCTTAAGCCCCGTATATATCACCTGTACCGACTTGGACTTATCCCTATATACGGTGATGCCCTTCACGCCGAGGGCCCAGGCCAGGGCGAAGGCCCAGTAGACGTCGTCCCTCGGCGCGTTGGCCGGCAGGTTTATGGTCTTGGATATGCCTTGGTCCACCCACTGCTGGGCGCTGGCCTGCATGAGGACGTGCCAAAGCCAGCCTATCTCCATGGCGGTGGCCAGGAGGCGTTTGACCTCCTCGGGGACCGGGGCCTCGCGCAACATGCCCGAGTCCTCTACGACCCTCCTCACCTCGGGCGTCCACAGCCCCCTCGCCTTTAGGTACTCTATGCCCGGCTCGTAGTACTCCACCAAAGTTCCGACCGTGACGTTGCGGAGGAACGCCAGGGCGAAGACGGGCTCTATGCCGCTAGTGGTGCCGGCCAGTATGCTGGTGCGGCCCGTGGGCGCTATGGAGAGGACCACCGAATTCCTCACGCCGCCTTTCACCTTCTCCCTCAGCGCCTCTAGGCGGGGCGCCAGCCACTGCCTCGTGCGCATCGTGACGTCTCTGAGGCGGTCCCCCGCCTCTCTTAGCTCTGGCGGGTAGGCCCCCTTCACGCGGTCCCACCTAGACCACACGTAGTCTTGGAACTTGAGGACTGGGAGCTCCCCCTTGGCGTATATCGACTTCTCGAAGTACTTGAAGGGCCCCTTCTCCCTCGCGAGATTTGCAGACTCGTCGAGGGCGTTGACGTATATCCAGCCCATTATGCGGTTGATCAGCTCCACGGCCTCCCAAGAGGCGTAGGGGATTTCGAGCTTAATTAGCAACTCGGCGAAGCCCATAATCCCAAGCCCGTTCTTCCTAGTCGCCGAGTTCATCTCGTCTATTATGCGGATGCCCGTCCTGCTACGATCTATGGCGTCGTCGAGGAATCTAGTCCCCACCCTGGCCGCCTCGGCGAGTCCCTCCCAGTCGATACACCCCAACTTCTCCTCGAAGGTCTCGCCAGAGCAGTTGGGTTTGACGAACCTAGACAGGTTTATGTGGGCCAGATTGCACATCTCGTACGGCGACTGTGGCACTTCTGAGCACGGGTTGGTAGCCCTGAACACGTACCTGAACTTGTACCCAGCCGCCTCCACCTCGGCGTACAGCATGGGGTTCGAGGCGTTTAGGTTCGACTTGAATATCAAGCCCGGGTCGCCTGAGTCCCAAGCGCCCTCTGCGATCTCCTCGAATAGCTCCTTGGCGTCGACGTGGCTCCAGAGGGCCTCTCTGGGCGCCTGGGCCTCTCTATGTATCTCTAACAGCTCGGTGGGCTTTACGCCCGTCTTGTCGTAAAAGGCCCTGGGGTTCACCAACGGGTATTTGGGGTCGGGATCGGCGCCCAGGGCCTTTTCCATAAAGGCGTCGTCCACGAAGACCGAGATGTTGAAGTTCTGGAGGTGGGCGTC
>JBEULO010000026.1:0-6226 GCA_041287225.1 Thermoproteus sp. | reverse complement strand
GAATTAAGCTCCCCCTAGGCCTCACTTCAATAGGCCGCGTGGTGGAGGTAGAAATTATTTAGACAAACGCGGCGTACCTCACAAGCGCCGGGAGGGGGGCTCTCCTCACAATTACTATATCTTTAAAACTTTGCTTATTAAATATTGCCACTCTAACTAAATTTGGGATTCCATTTACATGTATATTAACTATATGTCCGTTTTCTAGGTCTTCGACATTCCCATCAATTTGGTTCGATGAGAGGTCGGGCAACAAGACCTTTTTGGATTCCCTAAATAGGTCCGAGTCCAGCCTGATCGCCCATAACTTCTCGACGACCACTCTGCCGTATTTCATATCTGAGATCATATTCTCCAGCTTCTTCACGTCGTAATCGAGGACAGTCGATAGGTACAATATCTCATTTCTGGCGAAGAACTTATGGGTGGGCACTTCGAAAGATATTACCTCCTTGCCCTCGACTACTTCTCTAAACATACGGCTCATCCTGACGTACTCAATTGGGAGAGTAGACACGACGTACCGTATATGCCAATTTAAAAACGATATGCCTAAACGGCCAGGGGAAATAGCAACCCCACTAGAAGCCCCACCAACGCCGATGCCCCTATCATGGCCAGCCATTCGGCGAATTCGATAGGCGATTTGGCCAATACAAACGCCAATACAATTATCGTAGCCGCCAGCGCATAGAGGCCGAGCGGGGGCCTTATAGATGCCGGCACCAATATGGAGGAGGCCCCTGCGAGGGATGCCGAGAACATATAGGCCCCAGAACGCAGAGAGCTCACAAGCGCACGTCTATGTACTAGACTCTTCAAGATCTTCCCGGTAGATCTAAGCGACACCTTATACTCTAGATCCCTCAGACCTGCCCTCTGATGGGAATACTCAGCGATAAAGCTCGTAAGTCCGTTTATTGCCGCCACGACTATCGCTATAGATATCGCGTCGTTAAGAGTTATCACGTGGCCTCTAATCAGCACGCCAGATGTGAGGCCTATAGCTGTTATAACTCCGTCAAGGAGGCCGAGGACTATGTATCTCATCTATCTGTATCTATGGTCTGGGGGATATACTCCCCTACTACCACTTCGTCCAGCGAATGGACGACCCCTCCGACCTTCTCTATGGCCTCCTGGACCTCCTTCACGTCTATGCCCTCGCCCTCTATTACTATCATTAAGCCCAAGACGTCGACATCGACGTCGTCTACTGTCACCCTTACTGCCTTAACTCCTCGTGCTTCATACAACGACTTAGCTACATCGACTATCGAGATGTTCTTTGTGGGTATAGCCGCGTCGATTACGACGCGTCTAACCGGCAAGTCCACGGATATATCACTCGTCTCATTTAATTGTTTTTCTCTCCCTCCAGACCGCCGGATATGTGCCCGGCCTCATGAGCACTCTGTCGGTCCTCGCCACAAGCCCTTTAGACATGGACTTCAATTCCTCGCTCGAGACTAGGGCGCGGCCTACGCCAACTAGTTCGTTTTTCAATGTGAAGTAGGCCACCAGATCCCCCTTATTGAAGGGCACCTCGAACTTTACGACCCCCGGCGCGGCGAGGGGGGCGCCGTGACATATCGCATCTACGGCTCCGTCTTTAACCCAGATCTTGGCGATACCTCTGGCTATTTCCTCTATGGGATGTAGCACCTGTCGTATCGCCGTATCGTCCCCGTAGTTCTTCCAGATATATATGGCGTCCGCCACGTCTTGTAGCGTGACCGCCTCACGTTCGTCGAAACAACTAACGGCAACCCTCCTGAGCTCTCTCATGTTTGCGCTCACGCCCAGGACCTCGCCTATATCATGTATCAACTTCCTCGCGTAGGTCCCAGCCTCTACGTGCATCCTCAATACGGCATATCTCCCATCTAGTTCTAATAGCTCTAGGGAATATACGTGGCGTGTGCGCAACTGCCTCTTCACGGCGGACCTGAGCGGGGGACGTTGATATATCTCGCCTGTGAATTGCCTCAATACAGCCCTAAGCGCCTCCTCGTCTACATCTCCGTGAAACTTCGCCACCGCTATATACACTTTATCGGCCCTAGAGAGGGCCATGAGGGCCTTTGTGCCCTCGGCAACTGCGACGGGCAACACGCCGGAGACGTTGGGGTCCAAGGTGCCCGAGTGGCCCGCCACATCGACGCCCAAGATTTTCTTCAACCAAGCCACCGTCTCGTGACTTGACGGGCCTCTAGGTTTGTCCAAAATGACTAAAGAATACCTTATATGTTCTTCTACAGTCCTCTTGTCAGGCGGCTTGCCCCATTGCGGGTTGGTCTCCTCTTTCGGCTCCCTTACGTATATTTCTCTTGAACAAATCGACACCTCAAAGCTCCGACAAAACGCCCTCGAACTTCGGCTTTACCTTTTCCTTCATATACTGCGCCAAGCCGGCCGCCTCAACGGCCTTCACGACATCTTCGTCGCTAGCCCCGCGTTTTATGTCCACCTTTTTATCTGTCGGCTCTATATGGTTTATATTAACACGTCTCCTCTTGACTCCCGTAAGGCTCTTAGGTCCGGTTATCACTACATAGTTGTCGTCTATTATGTCGACCACGACCGCCTTCCTGCCGGCCTCTCTGCCCAAGACTTTGACTACCACTCTCCCTATATCGACCACTTTGGGCATGGAGTAGGCCGAGAACCTCGATTTATAAAAATTGATACGAGGCCGGAAAAGGGCGAAAAAGAAAAAGCACGATTGGGTATATAGCCGACCTTATTTCTTCTGTTGTTGTTGCTCCTTCTTTTCCTCTTTCTTCTTGGGCATAGCCTCAAGGTACTGTCTTAGATTTAAAGTTTTCTCTAATTAATTAGAAAGATTACTTTCTTTAAGTAGTGAGAGCCTATAAAACTTAAAAAGTAAGTACTGCACTCAAAGAAAATAAAAATGCCCTATTGTGAGCAATTAGATCTTGATATTATTTTAATTGCTTATATCAACATCCTATTTTTCAAATATCTATAAGAAATATGCCGCCACATATAGGCCTCCCCTATCTTCCTGCTCATAGGACAAATACTGCCTCTAAATTAGTCTTTACGGCGAGTTAATATTAAAACTAATTGTCGGCTACCTCCAAATGCCCTTCGAGTGCCCTATTGGGTGCCCTGCGAATTGTTGTTACTTTGAGGACGAAGAGCAGATGCCCACGGTATTCCACGAGGAGGCGATGAGGCTAGTCCAGGAGGCCTCCAAAAGGGGGTTTGAGGTTAGGTTTAAAGAACTGGGCGAAATAAACGGCGCTAAAATATACAGGTGGATCATAAACGGCTGGTGTCCTTTTTTTGATAAGAAAAGCAGAAAATGCACCATACATGAAAAGAAACCACTAGCATGTAAAATGTTTCCGTTAATACTAGACGTAAAAAATGGCAATATATATCTATCTGAGAATTGTATATGGGTTAAACAAAATGGGCCGAGACCTCTAGACGACTTCCCGACCGAAAAGAAGGCAGTCATGAAGGTGGCCCTTAGGCTGAAGTTGATCAAATGATCGAGTTCATATTGAGGGGCTCAGAGCTGGGAGGCCTAGAGGCTTTAGGCATGGCGTATGGGCTCTCGATAACTTTCAGGAGGGCTTTAGTCGTAGGCGAGATGAAAAGAGAGTGGCTTGACGTCATTACTACTCTCGGCGTCTGGGGGGCCTTTTTGATATCGCCGTGTCCTAGCGGCCTGCCGTGTCTAAACGACTTAGAAAAAGCGGTCGCTCTCTCTGAGGCAAGACAGATGCCGGTGGGATACAGCGGCGAGTTGCCGCAAACGCGACAACATAGAACTTCGACCTTCAATAGGAACTATTTAAGGCCCAGGCGATGGATCTTATGTAGGGGAGAGGACAAAAAGTACTTGCCGTTATTTGCTTGCATCTATAATCTACTAAAACTACGCCACGACGTCCCGATTGTCGTCTCCGATATCTGTATTGACTCCACAATAGAGGAGAGGCCAGATTTCCAGGTATTGCCGACTAGAATAATGCCGAGGACTTTGGCCGACGTCGTAGACATAGCCGCGCCCCCGATTCCCTCTACATCTATCGCCAAAGGCATACTGTTGGGCGGATATAAGGCGGGGCCTGTGATAGCCATATCGACGAGGGACGACCCGCAACTAGTAGAGATGGGCGGATATTTGGTGAATCTCGGCACCTCTGGGAATCCTTGTGAGGTCTTCGAAAGGGGCTCTGTCGGCTACGACCCGGCGCTTTTCTCCGGCGATCTGGCCGTAGAGCCCGAGCTCTGTGATAAGTGCGGCGATTGTTTTATGGCGGACTGCGGCGCGCTCTCCATGGCCGAGGGCGGCGTCCCCAAAATACTAGATGTGTGTGTCAAATGCGGCGCCTGTGTCCTCCTATGTACTAGAGGGGCCATCAGGAGGATAAAAGACACCTTTAAGGTGTATCTAAAATGAGTTGGCTACAAAAGAACTTTAGGGTGATAGGCGTAGCGGAGAGCTTCAAGTTGGAGGAAGGCCGTTCTGTATATGCGGGAGTTTTGATGCGTAGAGACGGCTACATAGAGGCGGTGGCCTACAGCACGGCGAAATTAGGAGGAACTGACGGCACTGATGCCGCATTAACTATAGCAAAAAGCCTCAAGAGGCCCGATGTCCATATGATAATGCTCGATGGATGTATAGTGTCCTTTTACAACTGGATTGATGGAGAGGCCTTATGGAACGAGACGGGGTTGCCTACTACGTGTTATATATTCGAGAGGCCTGAGGGGGACATAGAGGCGGCTTTAAGGAAGTTATTCCCTTCAGATTGGCAGGACAGATGGGCGCATATATCTCGATTGGGCAGGCCTGTAGAATACATATACCCCGATGGGGGGCGCGTATACATAAGGGCTTGGGGCCTCGCCCCAAAAGACGCATATAGAGCCGCGTTGCTGACTAGGAGATACGGTAGAAAACCCGAACCTCTAAGAATTGCGCGTATTCTCGCCGGAGCCGCCAGAGAATTTCTGGCTTTTCGCCACTTTTAAAGACCTCTAAAAGAACAAATGAGTCTATCCAATATCTTATAAGGGTTATTGCTTTTCTGTAATTCCTTAATCAGTTTATATGATCTTATTAAAGAAAAAACAGAGACTATTCTTTTTGTTTTATATCTAATATTCATAGTAAAAAATATCCAGCATTCTATTTTGCACGAAAAGCTTATAAATATCTATTTTTGTATTGGCATGCCGCAGAAGTTGAAGTTCTACGACATTAAGGCGAAGCAGGCGTTCGAGACAGATAAGTACGAGACTGTGGAGAAGAACACCGCGAGGGGCCCCATGATATTTGCAGTAGCCACCTCCCCCTACACCGGCATTAAAGTCTGGAGGCTAATAGGCAAGAAGAAATAAACAAAGACCAAACAACACACCCTTTTTCTACGTTTTAAGGTTTAAATACGGCCTCCAGTTTTCCCTCTCAATGTCTTCGCCATCGATATTCGGCGAGCAGTTGCCTAAAGGCGCCAAAGTGGAATACGTCGAGGACGTACCTATAGTGGAGGAGTGCCCGCGCTCCATAAGGACTTATGACGGAAACCAAGTGCTACTTTTCGGCAAATGGCCCTATGAGGACGTAGTGGTGCGAGATCCAGGTCTTAGGCGTTATATATGTTTGAAGCCGGTATTCTTGCCCCACAGTGAAGGCAGATTCCAAAATAGGCGATTCGGGAAGACCCAAATACCTATAGTCGAGCGCCTTATAAACTTGATGATGAGACCAGGGCGTAATGCCGGCAAGAAACATAAAGCCTATAATATAGTTAAAAGGGCATTCGAAATAATATACCATAAAACCGGTAAGAACCCGCTTCAAGTATATATAGATGCCATAATTAATGCGGCCCCCCGCGAAGAAATCACGCGTATAATTATGGGAGGGATAGCCTACTCGGTTTCTGTAGACGTATCGCCCCAACGTAGACTCGACTTGGCGATACATTGGATGGCCGAAGGCGCCCGTTCTTGTTCCTTCAACAACCCCAAGCCCATAGAGGAGTGTCTAGCCGAAGAGATCATGGCCGCTGCGTCCAACGACCCCAAGAGCTACGCGATAAGGCACAAGGACGAGCTTGAGCGCCTAGCCGCCGCGTCGAGGTAATACTGTACGACGGGCTTTTCGATTTATTAATCTGTCTCTAAATCCACATGGCTGTTGGCGAGCTCTTTTGGTTTGAGAAGTATAGGCCTA
>JBEULO010000025.1:0-6325 GCA_041287225.1 Thermoproteus sp. | reverse complement strand
TCCTCCAAATCGCCGATGTCCTCCCAAGTGACTCTAGGTATGGCCAGCTCGGTCTCCTTGACGGGCTCCTCCCTCACTGTGACCTCCGTATCAACTGATACATACGCCGCCGGGCCGGGCTGGACTTGCACCACTACGAACCGTATAGAGCCGCCGTAGAAGGGCACGTCTATGGCCTGGCCTCTGGTGACCGGCTTGCCTAGAAGTATCTGTTTTTTGAGGTATTCGGGGTCCACCCTCACGGGCTCCGTGGGGGCCAGCACCACCCTCTGGGCCGGCTTCAAGGAGATCTTCCTAACTCTTACCGTATCGCCGATGCCCACGCCGGCGTTTTGTCTAATCATCCCGTCCATCCTAATGATGTCTTTATCCTCGTCTTCCGGATATGCGGGCCAGACCTGCGCATATGCGCTCTTCCGCCCGATTATCTCCACGTAGTCGCCCGGCTCGACGCCCAGCCTCTTCATGATCCTTATGGGGATCCTAACAATAGAACGGCCCACGTCTCTGGACTTGGCCTCGAAGATACGTAAAGTCACCTCATCTGCCATCGTCTGCACGAGGGTCTGTCTATAAAAGTCTTTAGCGGGAAAAGCTTTTTAGCCTATACGTAATAATGCCTTATGTCGATCTTCGACGACTTCGATAGGATGATCAAGAGGTGGCAGAAGTTCTTCGAGGAGCTCGAACGACAGATAGACGAGGAGTTCCAAAGGCTCGCCGAGCCGAGATATCAAGGCAGAGGCAAGCCCAGGTTCTACTACTACGGCTTCGAGATAACCATGGGCCCCGACGGGAAGCCCGTAGTTAGGGAGTTCGGCAACGTGAGGCCCAGAGGGGGCGAGGGGAGCGGCATCGAGGTCGTGGACGAAATAGAGCCTCTGACGGACGTGGTGGAGGACAACGGGAAGATAAAAGTGGTCGTCGAGATGCCCGGCGTGGATAAGGAGGACATAAAGGTGAGGCTGAGCAACGACAACAGGGTCCTCATAATCAGCGCCTCTGGTAAGGACAGGAAGTACTACAAGGAGATCCCCCTGCCGGGGGAGGTCCTGCCGGATAAGACCAAGGCGACCTATAGGAACGGCGTGTTGGTGGTGGAGCTCGAAAAGAGGGATAAATCCAAGGGGGGCTTTGAGATAAAAGTAGAATAGCCCTAAATGCCCTACCACATAAGGGCGGAGGTAGGCGATATAGCCGAGACCGTAATAGGCGTCGGGGATCCCGCCAGGGCCGAGCTCTTCGCCGGACTTATAGGGGCCAGGCTCGTGAATTCCCACCGGTATTTAGTCTATACGGGGCTGTACGGAGGGCTCCCGGTAACTATAGTTGCGCACGGCATAGGCGCCCCCTCGGCCGCAATAGCCCTAGAGGAGTTGAGGCGGCTCGGCATGAAGAGGTTCGTGAGGATTGGAACCGCAGGAGCTCTGGCGGGCTTGAAGATGGGCGATGTGGTCGTGGCCTCGGCCGCAGTGGCGGCGCATAGGGGAGGCATATATTCGGCCTATATGGGGGACGCATGTCCTCCTCTAGCCCCGTCGCCGCTCCTAACGGCGAAAATATACGAGGGCTTGAGGCGTCTGGGCGCGGTCCTGGCCCCCGTGGTCTCCAGCGATGCCTTCTACGCCGAGTCGGGCGAGGCGGATAGGTGGAGGTCGTGGGGCGCCGCCGCGGTCGAAATGGAGTGCGCCGCCGCGATGATGTTGGGGTGGCTCAGGGGGTTCGAGGCCGCATGCGTCTTGGTGGTCAGCAACGTGGCGGGCAGAGAGGAGGCCGCAGACCTTCGAGATAGATTCGTCGAGGTTTTTAAGGCCGTGTTGGAGGTCATTAGGGGTTCTTATTCGTCACCTCTCAGCAGCGACGGCCCGTGAATCACCAAATCCGACTGGTCCCCCCTTAATAACGCTACCGCCCGCATGATGCGCCTCAACATGTCCTCGACGCATGTGGAACAGTAGGCGACGGTCCTCCTGCCGTAGACGCCGAGATATCCCACGTTCTCCGGCCCCACCTCCACGCCGCAAGACCTACACCTAGGCCTTTTCAGTTTCAAGAAAATTTTCACTTCAGTTTCGTCCCCGTTTGTGGCCACCTCCCCTGCGGCCGAGAGGTAGAAGATTAGTTTCGGCCTACTCTCCCTCACTCCCATGTTATTTCTCAACCTATAAAAACAACTGACATATAGCTGGGGATGGCGATATACGCCTACCTCTTGGAGTACATGGCCGCCATGGGCCTCGGCTACGTCGCAGGCAGGTATTTAAAGCTCCGGGCGCCCCCGCCGCTCTTCTTGGCGGTAGTGGTGGTGATAATCTTCGCGGCGTCGGCGGAAAGCGCGAGGACTATTGTGAACAACGCCGGGTATATACTGCTCGTATCTCTAGGCTACGCCGCGGCCGTAATCCTCGCCTCAGCTCTCCCTCTCTCCCTATTTTCGAGGGGGCGTAGGGCCGGCGCGGCGCCTCTGCCGAAGGTCTCGATAGTAGCCGCGTCGTCGCTACTGGCAGGCGTGGCTGTGGGCTACTTCTTCGCGGCCCCGTACGGCTCCGCCATCGGGCCTGTCTTGTTGCTCCTCTTATTCCTTGCAGGGGCCGACATAGGCGCCCTGGGGGCCTTGAGGATAGCTCCAAGATATATCTTGGTACCTCTGGCCTCGCTGGCCTTAAGCCTCCTGGCGGGGCTGGCGTTCTACTACTGGCTCGGCGTGAGCCCCGCAGTCGCGGTCGGCATGGGGTGGTACAGCTTCACGGGCCCCTTCCTGCTCGCGGCCTCTAACAACGCCGCGTTGGGCGCCATAGGCTTTTTGGCCAACTTCTTTAGGGAACAGCTCACATTCCTTCTGGCCCCCCTGCTGTCGAGCAGAATCCCGCCGGAGGCCGCGCTGGCCATAGGCGGAGCCACCACTATGGACAACACGCTCCCCCTATATAGGTCCATATATGGAGGCGAGATGGTAGTCCCCGCCGTAGTCAACGGGGTGGTCCTCACGGTCTTGGTGCCAGCTGTAGTTCCCCTAACCTATCAGCTCTTCCCCTGACGGCGTCCCAACCGCTCGCCGCCCCACCTATATATGAAGTCGTGTTCTATCCCCAAGACGTCTAGGATCCTCCCCACCATGAAGTCCACGAGGTCCTCTATGGTCTTGGGTTTGTGGTAGAAGGGAGGCGCCGCGGGCATCACCACCGCGCCGGCGGAGGCGACGAGCTCCATATTCCTCAAATGTATCAAGCTCAGAGGGGACTCCCTGACCACAAGGACCAGCTTTCTCCTCTCCTTGAGGGCCACCTCGGCGGCCCTAGTGATCAAATTTGTGGTGAGCCCGTTGGCTATGGCCGCCAGAGTCTTGGTGGAGCAGGGGGCCACGACCACGCCGTCGAGTTTGAAGCTCCCAGACGCCGGAGGCGCCTCTAGGTCCTCCTCCTCCCAGTAGTAGTCCGCTAGAGACGCCACGTAGCTCCTATCCCTCCCGACCTCGTGGGCTATTATCCTCCAGGCGGTCTTGGACACAGAGAGGTGGACCTCTACGTCCAGCCTGCGTAGAAGCTCCAACAGCCTAATGCCGTAAATCACGCCGGAAGCTCCCGTAATCCCGACGAAGACCCTCACGGCCCCAAACGAGATATATATTTTAGAGCATTATGTCCTACTATGGGGAGGCGCCTCAGGAGGCCCAACAAGGAGTTCCGCGTCTTGGTGTCGACGCACCTCCCAAAGGACTACCTCGAAAAGCTGGACGTGTTGGTCAGGCTCGGCATCTTTAAGAACCACTCGGAGGTCGCCGAAGCCGCGTTGGAGGAGCTCATCGGCAGATACGACATCTCTATAGAGGACGAAGATATAGACGCCATTAGGGGGCGGTAGCCATTTAAGGGCCCCGCCTCTATATGTCGATGATGACGACGGTGTGTGGCGAAAATGAGCGTTGGTGACGCGGCTGACTACGGCACTTCTATATTGGCGTGGCGTTTAGCCAAATCGCTTTCGTTCTTCCCCAACCTCTTCATCAAGTCGGCCACCACTGCGTCCAGGACGACTATAGCCGCGTCCTCGAAGAGGGTGCCTAGAGGCGACAACGGCTCGTGGAGGCCCAATATCTGCCTGGCGAAGTAGTCGTCCATAACGGCGACTTTAGTCCTCCCCGGCACGAAGATCACTATGTCGGCCAGCCTCCCGAGAGGCGAGTCGGGATAGGTAGTTATTGCAGTCACAACGGCGCCCATCTTCTTGGCGGCCTCGGCGGCCGCCACCACTATTTGGGTGGTCCCGCTGCCGGAAATCGCCACGACTATATCGTCTTTTTCGACCGGCGGCGTGATGGTCTCGCCCAACACGTAGGAGTGTATGCCCAGATGTCTCAACCTCATGGCGAAGCCCCTCCCCACGAGGCCGCTCCTCCCCATCCCCACTACCAACACCGCCCTTTCTTCTTTATATGCAGAAACCAATAAATCGGTGAACTTATTTATAGTATTTAAATCAAGCTTGTTCAACGAATTTAGGATAAAATTTGCTATTTCTAGAAAGGCCGCTTTAAATACTTCTGACATGATAGAAGTAAAAACCTGTATTTTTAAAAACTATCTTCTCAACGACCTATCGCCCCTGAAGACCTCTACGCGCTGGGCGTTTAGCTCTCTTGCTATATAGTTAAACGCGGCCTCCGGGTCCGTATTGCCGCAGGTATAGACGTCCACAGTGGCGAAGTTGTGTTCGGGCCAGGTGTGTATGCTTATATGGCTCTCGGCCACTATGGCGAAGACCGTAAGTCCGCTGTTCACGCCGAACCTATATGTGTTGACGGAGACCAACGTGGCGTTTGCGATCTTGGCGGCATTCCTCACTATCTGTATCAACCTGGTCTCGTCCCTCAGGACTTCGGGGTTGCAGTCGTAGAGGTTGCCGTATACGTGTCGTCCCACGACTATGGCCTCTCCCCCGGCGTCCCCCCGCATGAGAGGGGGATGCTAGAGAGTATATAAAGTTGACCCCCAAGATAGCGCCGCGTCCACGAGAACTAACGGCGTCTAGTCGGAACCCGCAGTTCGGAACTACTGCGGGTTTCTGCGGAACGCCCACACCAGCTGCCCCCGTTATAGAATTTTATATAGCACCTCCGGCGCAATAGAGGCGGAAAACACTAAACCTAGTCGAATTGTTAGGCCATGGCCAAGTTCCATATAGCCTCCATAGAGGACATAGTGGGGGGCAAGACCACAGACGTCTATTTCTTGAGGACCGTCGAGACGCTCAAGGCCGCAGGCCTCGACGACGCCGTGGTGAGGGCCGAGTTCCACGTGGCGTCGCTCCCGAGAGGCTACAAATGGGCCGTCTTCGCGGGCCTCAAGGAGGTCCTCTACGCCCTTGAGGGCAAGCCCGTGACGGTCTACTCCCTGCCCGAGGGCACCCTCTTCGGGGAGAACGAGCCTCTGTTGGTGATAGAGGGCAGATACGTCGACTTCGCGGTCTACGAGACCACAGTTCTCGGGATACTCCGCCACTACTCCAGCATAGCCTCGAAGGCCGCTAGGGTGAAGAAGGCCGCGCGGGGCAAGACCTGCCTCTTCTTCGGCGCCCGCGCCCTCCACCCTGCAGTACAGCCCATGGCCGACAGGGCCGCGTATATAGGGGGTTGCGACGGCGTGTCTGGAGTCTTGGGGGCCCAGATGTTGGGCAAACAAGCGTCGGGCACCATGCCGCACGCGCTGATGATAATATTCAGGGCGCTCAAAGGCGACCACACCCAAGCGTGGATCTGGTTCGACAAGGCCGCGCCGCCCGAAGTGCCGCGGGTGGTGCTGGCCGACACCTTCCTGGACGAACGGGAGGAGTCCTTAATGGCGGCGAAGCTGTTGGGCGGAAGGCTGTGGGGAGTGAGGCTGGACACCCCCGGCAGTAGGAGAGGCGACATGTTGAAAATAGCCAGAGAGGTCCGGTGGACTCTCGACCTGGCCGGCTATAAGGACGTGAAGATCGTAATCAGCGGGGGCCTCGACGAGGAGGAGGCGGCGAGGCTCGCCGAAGTTGCGGACGTCTTCGGCGTCGGCACTTCCATAGCCTTCCCGCCCAGCATAGACATCAGTATGGACATAGTGGAGGTCCTAGTCGAAGGCAGATGGGTCCCCATAACTAAAAGGGGCAAGCTCCCCGGCTTCAAACAAGTATACGACTGCGGCGGGAGGCACATAGTGGCGCCGTGGGGTAGCCCGGTCGGATGTCCCGACGGAACTGAGGCGAGGCCCCTCATGAAGAAGTACATGGAGGGCGGCAAGATAGTAGAGAGGATCCCGGACGAGGACGAAATAAGGCAGTACGTCTTGCGCCAGCT
>JBEULO010000024.1:0-6437 GCA_041287225.1 Thermoproteus sp. | reverse complement strand
CTTAGTTAAGAAGAAATAACTTTTTTTGTCAGCTCTCTGGGCTTTTTCGCCTTTATTGGATATGGGATAGGTCGTGAAGCTCTTCGGTTTGCGTCTAGTAACGCAATTTCGAAGACTGCCGTGTCTCCGAGGTAACATTAAGTTTTTAGGTTGTGAGTCTCGCCATGGGTCCCATAGAGTTCGTCGAGATGGTGGGCCAGATATACGCCATAGAGAACCCCATAGGTAAGTTGGGCATGGTGGGGGAGATGGCGCTGGATAGGCCTCAAGAGTTCAAAAAGGCCGTTAGGGCAATGTCTATTGCCGTCATCGCGCTGTCTGTGGTGTTTTCCCTAATAGGAGGCCCTCTTCTGTCTCTCTTAAATGTAGACATAATTGGCTTCAAAATTGCGGGGGGCATAATAGTGCTTTCCACTTCTATAGTTACTCTAGTACATGGAAGCACGACTACGTTAGGCGGCAGGCTCGAGGAGGCCGCCGTAGTGCCCCTCGCGACGCCCCTCATAGTGGGCCCCGGCACCATGACAACATTAATACTATATTCGGGCATATACGGCCCGATGGCTACACTATTGGGCGCCCTGACGGCCTCCGCCTTATCGATAGCGACTTTATATTTCGGCGCCAGACTCGTTAAGGCCTTCGGTCCCATGCCGGCCAGGGCGCTAGGCAGATTTATGTCGTTAATAATAGCGACTACGGGGACGGAGCTAATACTTTCGGGGATATCACAATATGTCTCGCAATTACGAGCTTAGAATTTACGATAATGTAGATTATCTTAGATGTTCTATCTCAAATTTAAATAGAGTTTTATATATATATTTCGAGAAACCTCTTCTCCAATATAAGGCAGAATGGGTTTTAGTGAAGAGGGGCCCAGGCCCCGAAGGGCTTATCGAGGCGGTGAAGTTCGGCCTTCGTTTTGCGTCCGACATCCTAGGCTTCGAGGCGACAGTAGTCGAAGCCGTCGGCGTTGCGGAGATCTTTCTGCTTCTAGGGCTCAGCCCAAGCGATCTGGGCGATATCTACATATTACTTAGAGGAGGATCTATCGAGGAGGTCCTAGCGGAGGCAGATCTTCATTTCGTTAAACGTGAAGAGCATTGCGGAGTTTATTATACACTAGTGCCGTTCTATCTTGATATACATATAAAGAGAAAATATCTATAACTTATAGAAAAATATATTATATTTAATGAATATACATATATGTATTATCTGAATATTCCTTGGATTTATATTAATGCGAAAATATAAATATACATAATTATAGAGTAATTAATGGTGGAGATAACCTTTTTAGTAGGCGGGCCTCAAGGCAAGGGCGTAGAGACCGCCTCTATTATGTTAATATATGCTGTAGGCTCGGCGGGCTATTACGTATACGGCCGAAGGGAATTCTGGTCCAACATAGCGGGAGGTCGGCACAGCTATTTTGTGGGTAAGATAAAAGACCAGTGGCCTCCCGGCGGCATCGGCAAGAGGGTCCAGCTGGCCCTCTTGATGGACGGACATTCGGTCTTCGAACATATATTCCACGTAGAGCCGGGCGGCATTGCCGTATATAACACCGAAGAGGACAGCAAGACGCTCGACTCGTTCACAATGATGTCGAGGACGACAGCTGAAAGGCTGTCTGCCTTCTTTAAGGGACAGGGGGTGGAGCCCACCGTCAAAAACGCCGTTGAATACATGAAGTCGCAGGGGGTAAAGATCGTCGGCCTGCCCTTCAATAAGATCTTACTGGACATAGGGCGTAAGATAGGCGTGACGTCGCCTGTAATGTTGTCGCGTTTCGTCAATACTTTAGTAGTGGCCGTAGGGGCCTCCCTCCTAGGCCTCCCCGTGGAGTATGTAGAGAAGGGGGTGGGGTTCGCCTTAGGCAGAAAGAAGGAGGTAATAGAACAGAACAAGGCTGTTGCCGCCGAGGTTAGCAAGCTTGTCGCTGAACGTATAGCAGTCCTGGCTCCTAGAACTGTAGAGGGTCGACGCATCTATTGGAACGGCAACGAGGCGGTAAGCGTCGGCAAGATTATGGGGGGAGCTAGATTCGTATCGTTCTACCCCATTACTCCCTCTACAGACGACCCCATGTTCGCCGAGAGGAAACTGCCATATCCGGTACTGCCGGCCACCGAGGAGCTCAAGGCGGCGGAGAGAATAGGCGCCGTCGTGTTACAAACCGAAGACGAGCTGGCCGCCATAGCCGCAGCGGCTGGGGCTGCTATGGCTGGCGCCAGGGCGGCCACGGCTACTTCAGGTCCCGGCATGAGCCTTATGGCCGAGACTATATCCATGTTGGGCATGGCCGAGCTAGGCGTAGTAATTACGCTTTGGTCGAGAGCCGGCCCCAGCACAGGGCTTGCGACTAGGACGGGACAACACGACCTGTTCTACTCCCTCTTCATAGGCCACGGCGAGTTCCCCAAAATAGTGCTGGCAAGCGGCGACATAGAGGAGGCCTTCTACGACGCCATTAAGGTCGTGAACTGGGCCGACAAATACCAGGTGCCTGTGATCCATCTGGTGGATAAGGACCTCTCGAACACCTTTGCTGTGATGCCAGCGCCAGACCCCTATTCGGTCAAAATAGAGAGACCCCAGCCTGTAGTGTTCCCTGAAGAGAGAAACGCCAATAGGTATGAAATAACAGATGACGGCATGCCCGTTAGGTATCTGCCCGGCGTGTCTAAAGCCGTCTACCACATAGTGAGCTTAGAACACGACCCGGAGGGCGACCCGGACGAGGACGCCGAAATGGTGAAGAAGATGTACGAGAAGCGCATGAAGAAAATGTCTGCGATATTGAAGGGAATCCCCGACGAAGATAAACTCCGCTACTACGGCCCCACAGATGCGGATGTCGTTATAGTCTCCTGGGGCACCACCAAACAGCAAATACTCTCGGCCTTGGAGAGGCTACCCGGCGTTGGGTTCCTACAGTTGAGGCTCCTCTATCCGTTTCCCGCCGATTCTGTAAGGAAATACCTGCAGGGCAAAAGGACGTTGTTCATAGAGGGCAACTATACGGCTCAGAGCTCCCTATTGGTCAGAATGTATACGGGGATTTCGGCCGACGGTGTTGCAGTCAAATATAACGGAAGGCCTATAACTACCGACGAGGTCATAGAGGCGTATGAAAGGTTCAAGAAGGGCGAGACGAGGATAGAGCTGGAGTGGGACCTATGAGCACCATAAAGGTGTCCCTAAAAAGGACTCCGCAGGACTACAAGTGGACCAAACCGCCCGAATGGTGTCCAGGTTGTGGCCACTTCGGCATATTACAGGCGTTGTTGCAGGTCTTCGCAGAGCTCGACATGGATCCGTCGCGCACGGTCTTGGTGTCGGGGATAGGGTGTAGCAGTAGGCTTCCGCACTACGTGAGGACCGTCTCCGCCCACACCATACACGGACGTGCTATACCCTTCGCCATAGGCCTAAAGCTGGCCAACCCCAACCTCGAGGTTATGGTCGTAGGGGGGGATGGGGATCTGTTCGCCATAGGCGGGAACCACATATTAGGCGCCGGTCGTAGGAACGTGGACTTCACAGTGGTCTTGATGGACAACGCGGTCTACGGCCTGACTAGAGGCCAGGCGGGGCCCACGTTGCCTCTAGGCATGCAACCCAAGGCGTTGAATAAGCCGAATCCGCAGGCCGACCTCAACCCGTTGTTGGTGGCCCTGGCGTCGGGCTTTACTTTTATAGCGAGGTCGTATAGCTACGATATAAAATACACTGCGAAGATAATAAAGGAGGCAGTACTCCACAAGGGCTCTGCGATAGTGCAAGTATTCAGCCCCTGCGTCACGTACAACAACATAATGACTAGAGAGTGGTACGAAAAGAGGATATATAAGCTCGACAACGAGCCGGGCTGGGACCCAGTGGTCCACGACGAAAAGGAGGATTACGAAAAGAAGAAACAGGCCATAGAGAAGATCCTAGAGCCCGATAGGTTCGCCCTTGGCGTACTCTATAAGAACGAGTTGGTGCCGACCTTCGAGGAGAGATATGCCTCTATGTACGACCCCAATTACCTCAAGATGCCGCCTGCCTTACAACCAGTAGAAAAAGACGGCAAGTCCGTAGTGGACTTCTACAAGCTTATGGCGGATAGGTTTTTGTAACTCCCAACCTTTTCCACAACCTGGGCAATCCTCTATAGGGTCTCAAGGTCATGAAGCTCGGGGCGTGTTCGAGGGGATGACACGGTTTTAATCGGCGAAAGGATCGTCGTCAAGGGTTAAGGCTCCGGACCGGAACTTAGTTCCTATGCGGAATTTATTTGGCCCCGGCCTAAGAGCTCTAGCTACGGCAGATGGGGGGCTAGAGTTTCTCGATAAAGATATAGACAGGCTGTTCGTCGCCGTCTTGGGGGACTAGACATATAGGTAAAACTTCTCTTTTAAAGTCTTTCCTAGAGCCATATGGTAGGTTACGAGGGGGCTAAAGGCGCGAGTTGCCGCCGGCGAGGTAGATGCCTTGAGAAAGCTACAGCGATTTCCCCAACGCCCTAGCCAAGCTCTTCGCCCTCTCCATGAGTTCTTCAAATTGTTGGAATGTCAGTTGCTGTTTTGCGTCGCTCCAAGCCCTATCGGGGTCCGGATGTACTTCTACTATCAGCCCGTCGGCGCCGGCCGCGAGTACGGCGAGCGCTAGAGGTATGACATAACGCCTATCGCCGGCGGGGTGCGAAGGGTCTCCTATTACGGGCAGATGCGTGTGTTGTTTTATGTAGGCTATAGCCCCCACGTCTAGAGTGAAGCGGAGGGTCTTGTCAAAGGTCCTGATACCCCTCTCCACAAAGATTATGTCTCCGTTCCCGTAGAGCGCTATGTACTCCCCCGCCAGCAACCACTCCTCTACGGTATTGCCGAAACCTCTCTTCAAGAGGACAGGTCTGCCCGACCTGCCCAGTTTTTTCAACAAGGTGAAGTTCTGCATGTTCCTTGCCCCCACCTGTATGGCGTCTGCGTATTTCACTACTAGAGGCAGATCTTCGGGGTCCATGAGCTCTGTGGTTATGGGAAGTCCAGTGGCCTCCTTGGCCTTGAGCAACAACTTGAGGCCCTCCTCGCCCAGACCTTGGAACGTATAGGGGCTGGTCCTCGGCTTGAAGGCCCCGCCCCTAAGGGCGTCGGCTCCGGCCTTTTTGACGGCAAGTGCGGCCGAGATTATCTGGTCCTCCGTCTCGACGGAACAAGGTCCGGCGATCACGAAGATCTTGCCCTCGCGGACTTCTCTATCTCCAATCCTAACTGGTGTGGGCTCCTTTTTCCACTCTCTAGATACGAGCTGGTAATCGGTTTTGAGCTCCACGACCGCTCTGACTGGCGTCTTGAAGTCGCCGATTTTAGCCCCCGGAGGCGTGGCAACTATATAGTGGCCCCAGAGCTCTACGTACCAAGCCGGAACGCCTTTTGCCTCTATTTCTTCCTTAAGGGCCCTTCCGTATTCCGCTCTATCCACTATGTAGAGCATAGAGTCGGAACCGCTTCGAGTTATTAACTTTGGAGCCTACGGACCAACTCGGCCAACGCCTTCGAGACCGCCTCCTTTAAGGCCTGGGGGGTCACGGAGCCCTCCCTGTAGTCCCTCGCAAGCGCCTCGGAGTCCTCGTATTTCCTCCCGCCGACCTCAAGAGGCCCATGGTAGGGAATTAAGAGATATGCCGCGATTTCATATATTGGGTTGAACTGCACTTCGCGAGGCGGACAGTAGGCCGCCCATATCTTCTTCTCTATCTCTTCTGGGGTGTCTGTAACGAAGACCGCGCTTTGGGGCTTAGATTTGGACATCTTATACGTGGCGTAGACTTCGTCTACTTCCCTATGCGTCCCCTCCATTCTGCCGGCGCCCGACAGCGAGGTTATTATCGGCGTGTGGAGGGCGACGGGCTTCTTGAAGCCCAGCCTCTCGGCTACGTCTCTCGCCAACATATGGGCCCTCCGTTGGTCCATGCCGCCCACCGCGACGTCTACGCCGAGGTAGAAGATATCGGCCACCTGCATGATTGGGTACAACAACTTCGAAAAGTCCAGCTCCACCTCTTCTGCCCTCCTGCCCATCACGGGAGTTGCCCTCCTCACTCTAGCCAACGACGCCTCTTTGGCTATCTTCACCACGAGCTCCCAATAGGAGGAGTCCCTGGCCACCTCATCGCCGTAGATGTATTTGAACTGAGCTATCTTGTCCAGGACCCCCCTTATGCGCTCGCCGTGGCTTCTAAGCTCCTGGAGGGAACCCTTGTCGTTGATCCAAGCATGCCATGTGGCAACCAACAAAATCACGTCGAACCCTGCCTCTTTGAGCTCTTTGAGCTTATACGCCCAGACGAGCCACCCCACATGGATAGGCCAAAGCGGCTCGAAGCCCAGATAGGCCACGCCGCCCCTCAACGAGAGGAACTCGTCCCTCGTCACGACCTCCTC
>JBEULO010000023.1:0-6501 GCA_041287225.1 Thermoproteus sp. | reverse complement strand
CTGGGCGTCCTTCCGCTAGACTACCGGCCCCGTCAGAATGAGTATGGTGACTTTAAAATTTTTAACGTGGCTGACGGCGCCCTGTTTCGTAGATCAGCTCTTTCAGCGTTCTGGCGGCCCTCAGGCCCACCTCCTCAGGGTCTTCGCCGAATATTTTAACCACCACTCTCCTGCCGCCGTCTTGTGTGGCGTATCCCGCTACAAACTCTACTCCGTTCGTAGATGCGGAGGCCATGCCGCCTATGGCTGTATGACAACTGGCGCCGACCTCTCTGAGGAACGTCCTTTCCGCTCTGGCCTCTAGCGCCGCCTTGGGGTCGCTCGCCTTCCTCAACAGGTCTACCATCCAGCCGTCTTTCGCTTTGGCCACTGCGGCCGCTATGCCCTGTCCGGGAGCCGGCGGCAGGTCCTCCGGCCTTACTCGCCGTATTTCAAGCGGCGGCTTTCCGCCGTAAAGCCTCACGAGGCCGGCCTCCGCTAAAATCGCCGCGTCTACGACGCCCTGTATTACTTTATTCACTCTAGTGTCGACGTTGCCCCTCAAGGTCTCCACGCGTAGGTCCGGCCTTATGTTTTTGATGAAGGCTGCCCTTCTGACGCTGGAGGTGCCCACCCTGGCTCCGCGCGGCAGGTCATATACGGTATAGCCGTGGAGGCTCGCCACGACGTCGTATGGGGGGTCCCTCTTCGAATAGCCCGCGACTACGAGCTCTTCGTGTATCTCGGAGGGCAGGTCCTTCAACGAGTGGACGGCCATATCCGCCTCGCCTCTAAGCACCGCCAGATTTACCTCCTTTTCGAATACGCCCTTCACGCCTATGGCGTAGAGCGGCTTGTCTTGTGCCAAATCGCCCGACGTCTTTACGGTTATTATTTCGAACTCAACGTCGGGCTCTATGCTTTTTATCTGGTTCAAGAACATCTCTGTCTGTATTAGGCTCAATTTGCTCCCCCTAGTGGCCACTCTTATTTTCACACGTAGACCTCAAGCCTTCGGTTAAAAATATACTCACAATTTAAATAGGCAGAAAATCTCCCCCTCATGGCCCTCTTGGACGAATTGTTTTCGGCGTCCATAACGTTTAGAGAGGTGTCTACAGATAGGCTGGGAGAGTTGGGGAGAAGCGTCATGGAGCTCGTAGGCGTCGCCCCCCATTTCCCCATACCGCTCTATGTCCTCCATACTTGCAATCGAGTTGAGGTCTACGCCTGGGGCGTCCCCCAACATGCAGTTAGGGCGGTCTTGGCCCGCTATAGGGAATACTCGGACAAGGTAGTGATAAGGAGGGGGCGCGAGGCCGCTCTACATCTGTTGGAAGTCGCGGCGGGGCTCGACTCGATGCTTCTAGGCGAGACCGACATATTGGGCCAGATGGAGGAGGCCTACGACAGCCAGGTGAGGGCCCGTATAACCAAAGAGCCTTTAAAGACCGTAGTGGAGAGGGCAATAAGATTCGGCAAGGCCGCGAGGACCGCTACTAACATATCCAGAGGGCCGCAGGGGCTGGGCAGCCTCTCGATTATTTACGTGAAGGAGCGCCTCGGCGATTTGAGCGAATTGACGTTCGGCGTCATAGGCGCTGGATCTGTGGGGAGCGGGCTCGTCAAGGAGTTGAGAGATAAAGGGGCCCGGCGTATATACATCTTGAATCGCACCTTCGAGAAGGCCAAAGAGGTCGCCGAGAAGTACGGCGCGATTGCCATGAGCCTAGACGAGAAGAACGTCGAGGAGTGTTTGAAGACCTGCGACGTCGTGTTCACCACTGCGATGTCCTTCGAGCCTATAATCGCGAAGGTGCCGGAGGGCAGTAGGGTCAAGATTATTGTGGATCTAGGCGTCCCTGGCAACGTCGTTAAGGGCCTCCCCGTCGAGGTGGTAAGAATCGACGACCTCCAAGACCTGGCGGAGCGCTACAACAAAGAGAGGATGGCGGCGGCGGAGGAAATACGAGCCTTGGCGCTAACTGAAGTTGACAACATCGAGAGGGCTCTGGCCAGGAGGATCTTTGAGGCCGAACTTGGCGAGTTCATGCAATATGTGGCCTCGGCCTCCCAGGAGGAGGCGCTCAAGGCGGGGGCAGACTCGATGATAGCCGCCAGGTCGGCCGCCAAAAGGGCCGTTTTGCCGTTAGTGGAGGCCCTGAAGAAATTCGCCGAGAGCGGCCGCCTCGACGACGCCGTTGAGATATTACGGGAGGCCAGAAGGCTCGCTAAAAAGCCGCAAGTCGCCTCAACTTCTTAAAGGAAGCCTCGAGGGCTCCCAGCGCCTCCTCTATTACGTCCGGCGTGTGGGCGGCGGTGGTGAAGTTAACCTCATACTGGCTGGGGGCTAGATATACCCCCTGGCCCAACGCGATTTCGTGGAGCTTTAAGTACAGCTTTTCGTCGCTCTCCCTGACGTCTTGCGGGGTCTTCACGTCGCCCCTTTTGAAGTAGAACTGGAACATAGACGCTATCTGTTTCACCACGATGTCGAAGCCGTGCCTCTGCGCTATTTCCTCAATGCCTTTGGCCATTTTGGCGGCGGCCGAATTGGCGACTTCGTAGGGCCCTCCGCCCTCAAGCTCCTTCAAGACGGCCATGCCGGCCGCAATCGAGACGGGGTGGGCGTTATACGTGCCCGCGTTGTAGACAGGCCCTTGAGGCGATAGGAGGTCCATTACGTCTTCTCTGCCGCCGAAAGCGCCTATGGGGAAGCCCCCGCCTATGACCTTCCCCAACGTGGTGAGGTCCGGCCTCACGCCGAAATGTCCTTGTGCGCCGGACAGCCCGACCCTAAAGCCGGTAATCACCTCGTCGAAAATCAACAAGGCCCCCGTCGCCGCTGTTTCTTCCCTTAAGGCCTTGAGGAACTCGACGTCCGGTATTATCAAGCCGTAATTCCCCGCCACGGGCTCTACGATAACTGCGGCGAGTCTGTCGCCCACCTCCTTCACTGCACGTCGAAACGCGTCGACGTCGTTGTAAGACACCACTACAGTCAATTTTGCCACGTCTTGGGGTATGCCAGCACTTGTGGGGACGCCCCACGTCGCGGCGCCGGAGCCCGCCCTAACCAGCACGTAGTCGTGCGATCCGTGGAAATTGCCGTCGAATTTTATAATCACATCGCGCCTCGTGTAGCCTCTGGCCAGCCTTATGGCGTTCATGGTGGCCTCCGTCCCCGTGTTCACAAACCGGATCTTAGATATTGAGGGCATATGCGACTTTATGGCCTCGGCGAAGGCGACCTCTTGTTCTGTAAGTAAGGCGTAGATCCACCCCCTCTCCAGCTGTTTGGCGACGGCCTCCCTGACTCTGGGGTGGTTGTGGCCCAATATAACGGCGCCGAAGGCCGCACAGAAGTCAATTAGGCGGCCCCTATCGGTAAACAGATAGGGTCCCTCTGCCCTCTCGGCCACTAACGGCCTTTCGAGGTGTTTGAGGGCTCTTGCCGGCGAGTTGACGCCGCCAGGGAAGGCGGCCTTGGCCCTGGTCCAGAGGTCCATAGTCCTTAAAATAAAGGTAAATATTTTGTACGTGGGCCGCGTGTATATCGTAGGCGCAGGTCCGGGAGACCCCGAGCTCATCACCGTAAAGGGGCTCAAGTTGCTGCAGACAGCCGACGCGGTCCTCTACGATAGGCTCGTCGCGAAGTCTCTCCTAAATTATGTAAAGCCAGGCGCTATTCTCGTCGATGTGGGCAAAAGGCCGGGAGGTCTGGGGCCCTCGCAGGACGAGATAAACGCCTTGCTCTACGAATACTCGCGGCGTTTCGATTTGGTGGTGAGGCTTCACGGCGGCGACCCCCTCATATTCGGCAGAGGCTTTGAGGAGTGCGAATACCTAACGGTTAGGGGCGTGACCTGCGAATTTGTGCCCGGCATCACTAGCGGATTGGCGGCGCCCGCCAAGTACTACATACCGCCTGTGGTGAGGGGCACGGCCAGCTCCGTCGTGTTGGCTACGGGGAAGGAGGATCCCCGTAAGGATGTGCGGCAGGTCGACTTCAAAAAGCTGGCGGGGGCGGCGGATACAATTGTAATATATATGGGCGCCTCTTCTGCAGGCGATATAGCGGCCGAGTTGATGGAGGGGGGCCTTCCGCCGGACACTCCGGTCGCTGTAATAAAATCGGCGTATCTCGAGGACGAAGAGTACATAGAAACTACGCTCGGCGGACTGGGCCCCGTGCCGAACCCCTCTATAATCGTAATCGGCAGGGTAGTAGAAAGGGGAGCGCGACTGCGTAGGCTATGCAGATCTTAGTGGTTAGGATAAAGGGAGGGAGTTGCCCTGAGGGCGCCCAATGCGTCAGTATAGGGAGGGTGACCTTGCGTAAAGACGTCGTGGTGCCCGAAGGCGACTACCTAGTGGTCATGAGCCCCGTGGTCGCCGAGGCGGTCGATATGGGCTCGTTGAGGCGGCGCTTTAAGTGCGTCATCTGTGTAGGTCCCTCTACAGCAGAGGCTGTGGGCGGGTGCATAACGCCGAGGGAATACACCAGCTACGGCGTTGCGAGGCTACTCGGCGAGATGGCGCCTGGCAGAGTGGTCGTGTTGAGGTCCGGCTCAGGTAACGACGTATTGAGGCGTTTGTTGCCAGGCGTTGTGGAGGTGCCGGTTTACGATATAGCTATAGACGAAGACGCCGTAAGGAGGCTCAAGGATTTAGCGGAAGGGGCTTCTACAATAATTGTGACGAGTTCTCTCGTCGCGGATGTTTTAGCACGGCATGTAGATCTAAGCAATAAGAAGGTGGTGGCCATAGGTCCGATCACCTCAGAGAAGCTGAAAGAGTTGGGGATACCCCACCTCGTATCTCCGGAGGCTACGATAGAGGTAGCTGTCAGAACGGCGCTTAGATATTAAAAAATATTTTCTGTTGGAGGCATGCGGATACCGTTGTGGATAGAGGCGTCGCGGCTCAAGGTCGTGGTCTTCGGCGCAGGTTCTGTCGGGTCCAGGCGGGCTAAACTATTCGTGTCGGCGGGCGCAAAGGTCAGAGTAGTCGCCAAAGAGGTGGACAGCAGCCTCGAGGGCCTAGGGGTAGAGATAAAAAGGGCCGATCTGTACCTATACGACCCCTCTGACGACATCAGGTGGGCCGATTTGGTGGTCGTAGCAGTCAACGACGAGCGTTTGGCAGATAAGCTCTTCGCGATGGCCCAATCGGCCGGGAAGCTGGTTAACGACGCCACTAATGCGTCGAGAACGCACGTGGTAGTGCCCTATTTTAGGGACGTTGAAGGCATAAGGGTCGCCACCACCAGCGAAGGGGCTGCCGGCACGCCTGCCCGTCTGGCCCTCGACGTTATTGAGGATTGCCTCAAGAGGAGCTGGATACCGCAGTTCTATAAGGCCTACGCCTCAGCTAAGGAGGATGCCAAGAGATCCGTTAGGGACGTGAAGTCAAGGCTTCGGTTCTATCAAGAGCTTGTCGACGATAATTTGTTTATGGAACTGGTCAGAAGAGGCGATGTGGAGGGCGCCGTGAGGAGGGCTCGCGAAATATTAAAGAAGTATATTTGACCATGCAGGTGCAGATAGAATATCCTGTCTACAGGCCCAGAAGGCTGAGGGCTAATAAGATCGTAAGGGACTCCGTGGCCGAGACCTCTTTATCGCCTGATGACTTCATAATGCCGATATTTGTCAAGGAGGGAGCCGGCAGGGAGCCCATAGAGGCCATGCCCGGCTACTACAGATGGCCTGTAGGCGACTCGCTTATAAGACATGTAGAGGAGGCGCTCGGCTTGGGCGTAAATAAGTTCATACTTTTCGGGGTTCTGCCCGACGACTTGAAGGACCCCGAGGGCAAGGCCTCCTACGACCCGCAGGGAGTGGTCCCACGCGCAATTAGACTGCTTAGAGAAACATTCGGCGATAAGGTCTTGTTGTTCGCAGACGTCTGTCTCTGCGAATATACCGACCACGGACACTGTGGAATCGTGGTGAGGAATGGAAGAGGCTGGAGGGTGGATAACGACAAGACGATTTCCATATACTCAAAAGAGGCCGTGGTATATGCTGACGCCGGCGTCGATTTCGTGGCTCCCAGCGGCATGATGGACGGACAGGTGAGGGCCATAAGGCAGGCGCTGGACGCATCGGGCTATCAAGATGTGGGCATAATGGCGTATTCGGCTAAATACGCGTCGGCGTTCTACGGGCCCTTCCGCGCTGCGGCTGCCTCAGCCCCGAAATTTGGGGATAGGCGTACCTATCAGATGGATCCGAGAAACGCCAAAGAGGCCATCAAGGAGGTCGCCATGGACCTAGAGGAAGGGGCCGATATCGTTATGGTAAAGCCAGCGCTCGCATATCTAGATGTGATAAGGCTCGTCAAAGAGAGCTTCCCGTGGGCGCCTCTAGCCGCATATAGCGTCTCGGGCGAATATTCGATGATAAAGGCCGCCGCAAAGGCCGGCTATATCGATGAACGCATAGTGGCCCTAGAGGTCCTCTACGGCATCAAGAGGGCAGGCGCCGATTTGGTGATAACCTACTACGCGCTTGACGC
>JBEULO010000022.1:0-6535 GCA_041287225.1 Thermoproteus sp. | reverse complement strand
GGAAGAGGAGCGTAACATAGGCCAGAAGTAGAGCCGTGAGTATTGACGTCAATGCCTTGAGGAAGTCGGAGATCTTTATTATCCTCATCTTTCGGGACGTCGCAGAGCCCAACAGCGTGCTGTAGATGAGCAACGTGAAGGACATAGGCACCTTGAAGCCCGTGCCTAATGCGGCCAGCAACGCCGCAGATGTGTTGGCCGCAACCGCGCCGCTGGTCGAGAAGGCGTAGAGCTTTACTATCCATCGGGAGAACCACAAGCCCAAATAGTTGCCCACAACTATCGGCACTACTACGTAGGGGCTCTTCGTTATAAAGGCGATATTATTTGCGCCGAACATAAACGCTATCCCTGCAAGCACGAAATAGCCGAACGTTAACGACGGCCTCAAGCCTCTGCCCATGAAATAGCCGACGGCGAAGGCGACGGCCGGCGTGCCGAACCACAACAACAGCGCCAAGGGAGTCAAGCCCTTCAACGAATAGAGGAATATAGAGATGGGCAACGATGTCCTTGCCGCCGTAAAGGCGGCGTAGAACAACAAGGCCACTAGATACTGCGTAGAGTCGAAGGGTAGGGGCGCCATAGGCGATGCGAATACGCCCAAGACCTCGAAGACCACCGCCACTACGAAGGCCCTCCGAGGCTGTAGGCCTCCCCACGCCGAGGGGCCCAGCACCACCAGCGCGTTGTTGTACACCAAGGCGAAAGTCAAGAGGAGTTGAAGCGCTTCGACCAACATGGCCCCGCCTCTGGGTATTCCATGGTCCCCTCCCCAGCTACGTTAAAATATTTTGCCCTATAGCGACTATGGAGTTGCCGAGAAGTAAGGAGGAGCTCGCGCGCCTTATAGACCACACTTTACTCAATCCGGCCGCCACGCCGGTCGATGTGGAGAAATACTGCAGGGAGGTTCTGGACTACGGCTTTTGGGCCGTCGTGGTGAATCCGATATATGTGTCCTACGCGAAATACGTAATAGGCGGCAGGGCCAGAGTGGTTTCGGTAGTGGGCTTCCCCTTCGGGGCCACCAAGCCGTCGGTTAAGATCGCAGAAGCCGAGGCCGCCATGAACGACGGGGCCGACGAAATAGACGTGGTGATGAATATAGGCGCGTTTAAGGCCGGCCGCTACGAGCTCGTGGAGCGGGAGGTCAGGTCGGTCGCCTCGGTCGTACACGACTACGGCGGGATCTTAAAGGTCATTATCGAAACCGCCTATTTAACGCGGGAGGAGATAGCCAAGGCGTCCCGAATAGTAGTAGACGCCGGCGCCGACTTCGTCAAGACCAATACCGGCTACGGACCTCGAGGCGCCACGGTGGAGGACGTAGAGGTCATAAGGAGCGCGGTGGGGGATAGGGCCGGCATAAAGGCGGCGGGAGGCATCAGGACGGCCGAACAGGCCCTGGCCATGATAAAAGCGGGGGCGACTAGGATAGGCACAAGCCGCGGAGTAGATGTGATCAACAGCTGGCCTCACAAAATGGAGAAATAGGCCGGCCTATCCTCGCTGTATTTGATCCCCTTCAGCGCCTTGGCCTCCGTCAGGTTTTCGGCCCTTCTCTTCAACGCGTCGGGATCTCTCACCAGCTCCTGTCCTATCGGCGTGGGCCTGCCGCTCGTCATGTGGACAAATGTGAAATACCCGCTGGCAACTCTACGCTCGCCCCTAAGGCCCTTGGCGCGGACGCTAAACGCGACTTCGAGGCTCGTATTGCCAACATAGTCTACGCCGCCCCTTATCTCTATTATATCGCCGACATATATAGGCCTCTTGAAGTTGATCGCGTTCAAGCTCGCAGTGACGTATATGCCCGGCTTGTAGTTAAACGCCGCTATTGCCGCTATTTGGTCTAGATAGTACAACAACTTCCCTCCGTACATCAAATCGCCGTATATCGCGTCTTCGGGCATCACTTGGATGTAGCTGAGAGGCGGCATGTCCTCGTCTACAGGCTCGCGGCGTAGCTCCGGCTCCACCGACTCGCGCCACTTCGAGAAATGCGTTAATAGGGCCTTCTCCCAGCCCTCCAGGGCCTCTAGGCCCTTGTTGAGCGGTTGCGGCTTGTCGTCGGGCCCTATCTTCACGAAGACCATCCTGGCTATTGTGGCCAGGGAGTAGCCCTCAGGCCTTTTGACGTACGCCTCGACCAACGCGGTGACGCTGGTCCTCCTAGCGTGTACTATCCAAGATCTGAACTTGACTATATCGCCCATACGTACCGGCGACACGAAATGCATGCGGTCCAAATAGCCCAAGACTACGTTCGATTCGGAGAAGTTCATGGCGGCTATGGTGCCGGCGTCTACGAGCCATTGTAGCATATAGCCGCCGTATAGCGTCCCCAACGGGTTCACGTTGTGGGGCGTTACGAGCCTTACGACCTCCACTTTGGTGTTGGAGATGGCGGTCATGCGAAGCCCTGACCTGGCTCCAAGAGCGCCCCCGCCCCCACCCTCGCGCCCCTCCCTATCAGTGCGCCTAGCTTGTACAACTCGCGCCCTCTGACCTCTATGGGCTTTAACTTCCCCCTGCCCTCCCTCAAGACGGATTTGGTTATAACGCCGGGCTCCAAGACGGCCTCCTCGCCCACTACGCTATACGATACGAAGGAGCCTCTGCCTATAGTGGCCCCGGGCTCTATCAAGCTGTGTGTTATCTCGGCGCTACTGCCCACCACGACGTCCTCCTCCACGTCTGCGAAGTTCCTCACGAGGGCATGCGCGCCTATGAAGGCGCCGCGGCCTATATACGCAGGCCCCTTTATTACAGCATAGTGGTCTATCTCGGCGCCTTTTTCTATATATACAGGCCCCTCTACGACGGCCGTAGGGCTTATCTTAGCGCCGGCGGAAATATAAGTGGCGTCCGGCACGACCAACTCGAGCGCCCCCATTAGGTCCAACGGCTCGTCGACTTTAAACCACTTGCCGCTCCACACGGCCACGGCTATCCTCCAGCTCTTCGCCAACTGCGATAGGGCTTGGGCCAACGTCCTGCCCTCGAAGGCCCTGGCGGCGTCCCGCGGAATTAACAACATGCCGCCATACGCCAACTGGCCCTCGCCCCCCACGCCGACCAAAAGCCCTTCGGACATCTCCAAAGCCATGCCGGCCCTAGACCTAACAGGCACTGCGAGGACAGCCCCATCGCTGCCCGAAGAGGCCGCGGCCTCGACGAGCGCCCTGACGGCTTCCTTCTCGGCTATCACCGAGCCCTCGGCTATAAGCAGTCTGTCTGTAGACGTAGCCACATCTCTTGCGGCCATCACCACGTCACCCACAGCGTCGCCGTCGACTTGAAGCACGTCGTATTTCTCCTCGGCTCCGTCCCTAATGGCCACGTAGACCTTGCCGAAAGTCTCGAAGAGCGCGTCGGCCATATACCGGTAGAGCGGCTTGCCTCCCAACTTGACGAAAGCCCTACGGCCTCCCGTGAGGGGGCCAAAAGAGGCCTCGTACTCGTTGGCGGAAACAACCGGCACTATCATCATTCAACTGTGACGGTTTTTGCGAGATTACGCGGCTTGTCGGGGTCCCGCCCCAACTCTATGGCGGTGTAATAAGCCAAGAGCTGTAGCGGCACCACGAAGGAGGCCGAATTGAGGAGAGGATCTAGATGCGGCACCTCGAAGACGTATCTGAGCTTTTTGGCCACGTCGTCGCCGCGAGGCACCACGCCTATGACCAAGGCATCTCTTGCCTGCATCTCAGCGACGTTGTTCAACAATTTCTCCTTGAGGGAGGGGTCCGAGAAGACGAAGACCACGGGGAATTTATTCTCGACGAGGGCGATGGGGCCGTGTTTCGACTCGCCGGCCGGATACGCCTCGGCGTGTATATACGCTATTTCTTTCATCTTCAACGCGCCCTCTAGTGCCACGGGCATTCCAAGCCCCCTACTTAAATAATAAGCGCTCTGGCGGCCCTTCAGCCTCTCGGCCAACATCTTGGCGGTCCCCTCGTTTAGTTCCAACGCCTTTTTGACCACGTTGGGTAGCCTCTTTAAGTTCTCGTCCCGTACGGCGACATCGACGCCGAGAGCCCTGCCTATCTGGGCGTGGAGCGCGGCCAATAGGGCCACTTGCGTCGTGTAGGTCTTCGTGGCGGCCACTCCGATCTCGGGCCCGGCCCTAGTATACAACACCGCGTCGCTCTCTCTGGCCAGCGTGCTCGCCACTACGTTAGTGACGGCGACCACCTTCACGCCCCTCTCCCTCATGGCCCTTACGGCCTTTATCGTGTCGATGGTCTCGCCGGATTGGGATATGGCGACGGCCACGTCGTCCACATCGAATAGGCTCTCGTAGGTGGCGTACTCCGAAGATATCACGGGCAACGCCGCGATTTTATACGACGTGAGGCCCAGCTGGAAGGTAAGGCCTGCGTAATAAGACGTGCCGGCGCCTACTACGTATACCCTCCTGGCGTTTATTAACATCTCGGCGACTTCTACAAGGCGCCGAGCCTCGAGGCCCGCTATAGTTGAGGCGAGGGCCTCCGGTTGCTCGTGTATTTCCTTCAACATGAAGTGGGGATATCCCCCTCTGAGGGCTTGGTCTGCGCTCCAAGGGATCAGTTGTACCCTGTCTTCGAACCTCACGGCAACTCCGTCGTGCTCAACGACAATGAGCGTCGGAGTTATGTAGCCGTATTCGCCGTCCCTCAGGGGGAGCACCTTCTTGGTGTGCTCCAACACCGTGGGTATGTCGCTGGCGACTAGGTTGAAGCCCTCGCCTACGCCCACTATGAGGGGGGACAGATTGCGGGCGAAGAATATCTTGTCGGGCTCCTTGGAGTCGATGACCGCCAGCGCGAAGGCCCCCCTTATCCTGGAGAGGGCCTTCTTGAAGGCGTCCCAGGGGGCCAAGCCCTCCTTTTCGTATTCCTCCATGAGGTGGGCGAAGACCTCGGTGTCCGTCTCGCTCTTGAAGACGTGGCCCTTGGCCGCCAGCTCGGCTTTGAGCTCTTCGTAGTTCTCTATTATCCCGTTGTGCACTACGGCGATAGTGCCAGTACAATCGAGATGCGGATGCGCGTTGATCTGGTTGGGCTTCCCATGGGTGGCCCATCTGGTGTGGGCCACGCCGGTCCTTCCGCGGATTTGGTCGAAGCCCAGCCTCTGCGCCACGTCGGCCACCTTGCCTGCGTCCTTCTTGATCACGACCCCGTGGGGCGTCGCCACGGCTATGCCGGCGGAGTCGTATCCGCGATATTCCAGCCTCTCAAGGGCCCTACGGAGTAGAGAGCCCAAGGCGACCTCCGAGTCCAACGATATGCCGAAGATGCCGCACATACACTTGTGAGGCGGATTATATATATATGTTTTGAGATATAGGCCATGTGGATATCGAAGAGGCGGTGGCCCTCCTGGAGGCCAAGTTGAACAGCCCTACTTTCGTCAAGGCGGTAGGTAGGCCCGCGGCGGAGGCCATAAGGGAGTTGATAAAGGCCTATAAGTGCAACGTGGTGTTGGCCCCAGACGAGGTCTTACGGATACTCAACAACTACTACATCTTCGAGTCGAGGCTTAGAAGGCTGATAGAATTCTACGAGGAGCTGTCCGGCGGGGCTTTGACCGCATTGGCGCGGCTTACAGTTGGAGACGAGCTGCCGGACGTGGACTATCGACTATTGTTGAAGGAGCTGGAGGAGTATAGGACGGATCTCTTCAGGCTTGCCGAAATAATAAAGAGGGTAGAAAGAAGTTGTGGCTACTCCTCTACGAGCTCTAAGGCGTAGACGCCCGGCTTGGATATGCCGAGCCTCTTGGCTATACAGGACTTCTCTGGGTCCATGACCGCTATCATGCCCCGCCAATTGTTTACGAACTCCGTAGAGCCGCAGTTGGGGCACTGGGAGGCGTCTTCGGGCACTATCAACTTGCAGTTCTTACAGGCCTTGTAGCCCGAGAGGGTCCTCTTGGCGCGGCTCATGCCCTCTTGCCCTTCTTTTCTTTAAGCCACTCCAATTTGCCCAGGCCGGGGCCGCGCATAGTCATGGTTATCCTGACCGAGAGGTCGACCCCCTCCTTCTGGGCCACATAGCTCACGCCGGTGATGCGGGCTCTCACCAAGTCGCCCACGCCCACCTTCCTCTTGCTCTTCTCGCCTATAAAGCTCTTAGTGCTCGCGTCGAACAGTATGTTGGGCTCCTCCATAAGGTGTATCTTATTTATGAAGCCCAGGACAGGCCCTATGCGGACCATCACGCCGACTTCTCTAGCGGACTCAACGACCCCGTGGACTATCTCGCCGTCGAGAGGCATGTAGGTCAACATCTCGAATACGGCCTTGTGATAAGTGGCGCCGTCGCCGAAGAGTATAACGCCCTCGCGCGAAACCTTGGCGTTCAGTACGGCCACCACGAATCCCAAATCCCTGAAGGACTTGCCCTCGTATCTCGCCCTCAATTGGGCCAGAGCCACGTCCTCTAGAGGCTTCCCGAACTCGGCCGGATGCACTCTGACGTAGTCCTCGGCCTCGATGAGGCGGAAAGGCATAAAGGACCCTAAACGGGTATTTTTAAGTACT
>JBEULO010000021.1:0-6557 GCA_041287225.1 Thermoproteus sp. | reverse complement strand
CCACACGACGTAAACCTCAAATTTCCGCCTAGAACTTATCGCGTGCACTTGATGCTGTCTCGGCGTTACCTCGAGGATTTACTGGCCGGCAAGAAGAGGGCTACGATAAGGCTGGGCAGAATCAGGAGGGACCGCGAGGCCGTTATACACAGCGGTGGGAGGATAGCGGCAGTGGCCGAAATTATCGATGTGAGGTATAAACGCGTGGCCGAGCTGGACGACTTCGACGCGCAGCTTGACGGCTATAAAGACGTGCAGGAGTTGAAAAAAGCGCTTCGCAGGCACTATCCGCAGATCGGAGATGACGACGTGGTCTCGATTGTGATATTCGGCGACGTCAAGAAGGTCGACATGCCGGAGGGCTCCGACTATGGAGGCCTTAGGCCCAACGAACTCGCCGAATTGGCCCTAAAGAGACTGGAATTGAGAGAAGACGAGAGGAGGATCTTGAGCGCTGTGGCCAGATATAAGAGCATAAGGAAGGCCGCCCTCAAGCTTTTCGGCTCCATCGAGAAGAGGAAAACAATCAGAAGGCTTTTAAGGCGGATCGCAAGGGAGTTGTCTTGTGGGGACAGCCGCTAGTCTTGGCCTTCGCCTTGTTGCTCGAAGTAGCGGACGTGCCAAGGCGGTGGCGGGGGCATATAGTGAGTAGGCTCGTCCCTCCACAAATACACCCGGCCGCATTGATATATAGGGCGGCGGCGCGCCTCGCAGTAAAGGGCCGAGTTCTGCGCAATGTAGCCGTGGTCTTCTTGTTGACGTCTCTCGTGGCGCTGATATTTTGGGCGGTCCAGAACTACTTGGGCTCAGGCTTGTGGCAGGCAGTGCTCGAGGCGTATCTGCTCAAACTGGCCTTCTCCGAGACCCATATATTGTACCCCTGTCTATGGGGATATAGAGGCGACGAGTGCCCTAGAGAGGTGGTCCAACAGTTCGTCAGGCGGGATCTGTCCTCCACGTCCTGCCCCCACGTGGCCTCCGCCTGTCTTGAATCCGCCGCCGAGTCTTTCGTCGATTCTTTCGTCTCTCCCCTGTTCTGGTATGCCCTTTTGGGGCTACCGGGAGCTTGGATCCAAAGGACCGCCAATATGCTCGACGGCCTTATGGGCTTCAAGGAGTGGGGACGGTCAGGAGCCCCCGCGGCCCGTCTAGACACCGCGCTCAATTGGGCGCCCGCCAGAATTGCGGCCCTCTTCATATTGGCCTCCGCGTATATGGCCGGCTCGAGGCCCGATCTGACCGCCCTTAAGGACAGACGTTTTATAGAGAGCATAAACGCCCGTTGGCCCATATCGGCGATGGCCGCGGCGATACGCGTCAAGCTGGAGAAGCCGGGCAGTTATTCCGTGGGGTCCGGCCGCCTCCCCCACAAGGACGACGTAGGTAGGGGACTGGCGGTATTGGCGGTAGCGGCGACGCTGTACTCCACGGCCCTTCTATTGTCGCTCTACATCATATATATATGAGGGCTCTCGAGCCTCTATGAAATTCGCCTACGAGCTCTACTACTACGCCTATATCGGCTTCGCGTTGGGAGTGGCCGTGTTCTATTTGTATTTGACCCTTGGCGGATATATATCCCCCAGCGTATCGATAGGGAGCACCTCTATAAACCTCGCCGAGTTGGTGGCGGCCATATTCGGAGCCGCGACCGTCTTCGCCATGTACCTAAAGTACGTTGAGGAGGGCAGGGCCGCCTCGGCGGCTCAGACCCAAAAGCCTGCCAGAAAGGCCAAGGCCAAGAGGTGACGGCGGTCAGAGGCGCCGTCTACTACCCTGTGGAGAAGCCGCCGAGTTTTTTGAAGTACTTCTCTAGGCGCTTGGACCTATACCCCAACGGCAACCCCAACACGCTCCTGAAGCCGTGCTCTACGACAGCTACGTCGAGCCTAGTCCCCGGCTTTACCTCAATCGGCATGTAGACCAGCAGGGGGTATGAGCCGGGCTGGCGGCCATACGTGCCGCGGCCGTAGTTCTGCTCGGCAATTACTCCCCTCAGCACTGTGCCGCGGGGGGCCACCCTCTCCAACATAGGCCTATCGAAGTTCTCCCTGACCCACTTCTTGAAGGCGTGGACCAGCCGCTTCTTCTCCCTCAATTTGGCCTCCAGCTTCTTGGCGAGGGGCCAAAGCCTCGTGCTCGGAAATATCAAGACCTGCCTGATATTTACGCGCCGGACCATCAAGCCCGCCTCTAGGATGCGCCTCAAGAACTCCTTGTTCAGCTCGTAGGTCTCCTTGGTCTCGCCGGGCAGTCCCAGCACGAAGTTCAGGCCTGGGAGGAGCCAAGGCATGCCGTTGGGGCCCCTGACGGACCCTATGGAGCTGACCAGCCTGACGGCCTCGAAGGCCTCTTCAGGCTCGACCTTCAGATTGTTGATTTTGACCACGCGGGGGTCTGCAGTCTCGACGCCCATAGCCGCCACGTTGCCCGGCGTGCCGTATTTGACCAGCAGTTTGGTCACCTCTATCGACTCGCGGGGCCATTTGGCTATCGTGCCCGGATTGACGTTGTCTATATGTAGGGTCTCGAGCCCGGGGGCGGCGTTTCTGACCCCCGCCAGAAGCCGTTCTATTGCGGCCACGTTGGGCCTAGGCAGGTCGACCCTCCCGGTGTCCTCCGCCATGTAGGCATAGAAGTCGGCCTGTCTGCCGAGGCGGAAGTGCACCACGCCCGCGTCGTAGAGCGCCTCGACCTCTTTGGCTACCGCCTCGGGCCTTCTGAACTCGACCGCGCCGTAGGCCACAGTGGTGCAGAAAGAACAGCCGCCCGACACGTAGCGGGGACATCCGCTGTAGGTCTCCACCTCCGCTATTAAATTCACGCCGAAGTTTGGATGTTGGCGTACTATAAAGGCGCCGCGTACGGCGAACTGGTCGACGAGCCCGTACCCCTCGTGGGCAGCCGAAGGCCTGGCCTTCTCGACGCCGTATTTAAGCGCCTCGTATACCGCCAAGTCCACATCGCCAGTGGCCACTATGTCGTAATACCGTTTAAACCTCGCGGGGGGTATGGCGACAGTGCCGCCCTCTATGCCGTAGCCATATCTAGCCACAGGTCCCCCCAGAACCTTCACCGGGCCCTCTATACGCCCTATATCGAGGAGCTCCTCGTAGGATATGGGCGTCCCCCCTAGGTATTTCCCCGGCGTGGTGACGCCGGCCACTACGACCAACATGTCGTAGCCGGCAAGCGCCCTCAGCGACGCCGGCCAGTCCCCCCTTAGAGAATCTATTGTGAAGTACCTCACCTCGTGGGCTGGATCCGCAGTTCTAATCGCGCCGGCGACGTATCGGGGATATACGTCTATATACGGCGGCACCCCCAGGCCCGCCGGCTCGTCGGTATAGCCGTCAATTATGGCGATACGCACATAGACGCCTTAATTTCCCGCTATAAATACCTAGACGGAAAGAGATATATAGGCCTTTTCCTTTTCCCTAATGGAAAGAGAAGGCCTACAGGCGGTAAACGCTTGGATACAGGCGTTTAACCGGATAGGGAAGTCGGAGAGCAACTTCCACAGCTTCGAGCTGATAAAGGCCGGAGATATAGTCAACGCGACGTTAGTCCTCCAGGGGATTGAGGCAAGCGGGATTTGCCTCCAAGGGCCGTACGCCCTGGCCTCCATCTCGCTGGCCGGCGGCAAGGTAAGCCTCAAGCTCGCCTCAGGCAACTACAAGAGGTGCGGACAGGGGCCCAACGAGGTCTCGGAGGCGAGAGAGCCCCTCCAGGACAAAGTCATAGAGCTGGGCAACGACCCGGAGCTCATAAACGCGGTGAAGTCGGTCAAGACGGAGGGCGACTTCGTCAGCCTCCTCGAAGTGGCGTTGGAGCTGGCCGCAGGGGCTTAAGGCCTCCTTCTTTTCCTCCTACTTGAATACACTATCAGTAGAGCCAGCAGCACTATTGCTATAAACGTGACCAGATCTTGCGACGACGCAGTTGCAGTGGAGGTGGTTGCAGTGGAGGTCGCAGTAGATGTAGACGAGGGGGCGCCGGCGGAGCCAGCCCATTGGAGTATGAGGCTTCTGGCCGCCGCGGCGAACGAGGGGCAGTAGAGCAGTAGCCCGAGCTCTCTGTTGTTGTTTATAGAGTTCCCGCTCAGATTGATCGAGCCCACGTATACGTAGTCGCCGACCACTATGACCTTCGCCGTCAGGTCGCTGACCGTCCGCACCCCCTGTACGTCTGTGACTCTCGCCAGGACGACCTCCGCCTTGGACATAAGGGCGTCGGCGAGGCCGGAGCTGAAGTAGACCTCCTCCACTGCGGCGTATGCGCGCCCAGGCCTGTTTAGAAGCCAGCTCAGCTCGCTGTAGGAATTCACAGGCGATATGACCACGCCGGGGTAGTTATAATTCGGATAGACCCCGTTGTAGTCGTTGAGGATTATAGACGCTATCTCCTGAGCCAAAGTCGAGTTGTTTATCACCACGTCGAGGCCCATATCGCTCGTGACGCCAGAATACGTGGGGTTTATCGAGCCCAATATCACAGTCTTGTTGTCTATTACGAAGGCCTTCGTATGCACGAACCTGAAGTCGTAGTTATACGCCACGTTCACACCGTTGTCCTTGAGGTACTGCGCCAACTTCTTCTCGGTGGTGGGGACCCCGCCGTAGACGTTGCCCGACAGAACTACATATACCTGCACGCCCTTTTGCGCCAACGACACAAGCGTCTGGGCCAAATCGCGCCAGGTGAGCGCATATGCCTCTATGTAGACCGCCTTCTGCGCCTTAGATATATAGGAGGCGATCTCCGTAGCGTTCTGCGGGCCCACTATAACTGCATTTGGACATATATTGAGCGCCTGCGCTACAACTATCGACGACAACATGAAAATTAATAGTATGGTCCTCATAGCCCCACCACTGCGGGGCGTTATATTTTTTACGTAGCCCTAGCGGCCATATAGGCGCGCCAGACGCCTCATCCTCCCCGCTAGCTCCTTTCCTGGCAGCTCGGCCAGGCGCCACGTCCAGTTGCCGCCCCTAGTGCCCGGCTTGTTCATTCGGGCCTCGGGGCCCAGCCCCAAGAAGTCCTGTATGGGCACGATCGCCACGTCGGCCACCGAGGAGTAGACAAGCCTTATAAAGGCCCAGTTGACGTCCTTTAGGGAGCGGCGGCCCATATACTCCAGCGCCTCCCTCCTGGCCCTCGGCGACGCCTCGTAGTTGAACCACCCCACTATCGTGTTGTTGTCGTGGGTGCCCGTATATACGACTAGGTTCTTGACGTAATTATGGGGCTTGTGCTCGTTGGCCGGATTGCCGTCCCAAGCGAATTGAATTACCCTCATGCCCGGAAAGCCGAATTGTTCCCTCAACTCCACTACGTCCGGAGTGATGTAGCCGAGGTCCTCCGCTATTATTTTCAACTCGCCTAGCTCCGAAAGGGCCTTTTCGAACAGCTCGCGGCCGGGCGCCGGAACCCAACGCCCGTTTACCGCCGTCTGCTCCCCGGCGGGGACCTCCCAATATGCCGCGTAGCCTCTGAAGTGGTCGAGGCGGATGTAGTCGAAGGCCGCGAGTAGGTACTTCAGTCTCTTCAGCCACCAGCCGTAGCCTTCAGCCCTCATCGTGTCCCAGTCGTAGACGGGATTGCCCCACAGCTGGCCTGTAGGCGAGAAGTAGTCCGGAGGAACTCCGGCCACATATCTGGGGCTCCCGTCTTCGTTGAGCTTGAATAAACGCCTATGGGCCCACACGTCCGCGCTGTCCAGGCTCAAATAAATGGGCAGGTCGCCGATTATGAACACGCCGCGCGAATTGGCGTATTCCTTCAATCCGCGCCATTGCCTCCAGAAGAAATATTGGAGGAGTTCCTCCAGCTCTATCCGCCTCCTCAACTTTCGGCGCCACCGCCTCAACTCCGCCTCGTCTCTATCCCTGAGCCCCCTAGGCCATTGAACCCACGGCGTCCCGAAGTATTCCCTTAGGGCCACATAGAGGGAGTAGTCTTCGAGCCACCACTCGTTCTCAGCCACGAATTCGTCCAGGTCCTCCGGCCTCTTGGCATTCTGCAGGACCTTCAACTTGTACATGCGGGCCGCGGCATAATCGGCGTGTCCTCGACCGAATTCTGCGGAGGGCATGCTCGCCAATACGCCTTGTTCAACTAGAAGCTCTAGGTTTATATACGCCGGCTCTCCCGCAAAAGACGAGATGGAGCTGTAGGGCGAGTTGTCGTATTCGGGCAGGACCGGGTTGAGGGGCAGTACCTGCCAATACGTCTGCCCGGCCTCATGGAGGAAGTCCACTAGGCGGTAGGCTGATGGGCCCATATCGCCCACCCCGTGGGGGCCTGGCAACGACGATACGTGGAGGAGGACGCCGGCGCCTCGGAGCACACCATTTAAGAACCGTCATTAATATAACTGTGACGATAGACTCCAATGCTGACCGCGTGAAGAACACTCCCCCGCTGATTTCAGTCGTCGTCCCCACGTACAACGAGGCCGAGAACGTCGGGCCCCTCATCGAGAGGCTGGACGCCGCCTTCAAGTCCGCCGGCCTGCCGTACGAGGTCGTAGTGGTCGACGACAACTCGCC
>JBEULO010000020.1:0-6594 GCA_041287225.1 Thermoproteus sp. | reverse complement strand
CACGGCGTGGCGGTCGGCCTCATCGATAGCGAGCTGACGAAAAAGGCGGCTGAGTCGAACCGGCCTGCCGCCAAGTCGCCTCTGGCGCTAAACCTCCTGGCCTTGTCGAGCCAAGGCGCGGCCATCAATACGGCCGACGCGTCGAAATTTATACCTTATTGGGCCTCGTCGGCGCCTCCGGCAGGACCTTCAAGGCCGCCCGCGGCCTCAAGACCAGCCTCGCGAAATCCCCGCCGTAGATGAGCCTCAAGGCGCGCCTCGCCGCAGATACGACCTCGCCTACGTCGCGCCCAGCTATGTTCACATGGCCCATCTTGCGTCTAGGTCTGGCCTCCCTCTTGCCGTACCAGTAGATCTTGCCCAACGCTTCGAGCTCTCCTATTGGGAGTTCGTCGTAGCGCCTGCCCAGTATGTTGACCATGGCGGTAGGCCCATATGCCGTCGGCCGCCTCAGAGGGAGGCCCAAGACGGCCCTGACGTGGTTTTCGAACTGGCTCGCATCGGTCTCGAGAGTCCAGTGGCCCGTGTTGTGGACTCTGGGGGCCATCTCGTTGGCCAATATGCGCCCGTCTCGCGCCTCGAAGAACTCTACGGCGAGCACCCCCACGTAGTTCCACCTCTCCAATATCCTATAGACGTAGTCGTAGGCCTCCTCGGGCGCATCGGCAGGCGCGTAGCTCCACACCAATATGCCGTCCACGTAGTAGTTCTGGGCCGGCGGATAGAACACCACGTCTCCCGCCTCGTCTCTGGCGGCTATGATGGAGAACTCCCTCCTCATGTCGATATATTCTTCGACCAACAGTTCGCCCTCGAGGCCGGCTATAGAGCTGGCCTCCCAGGGATATGCGTACTGCCCCTTCCCGTCGTAGCCGCCAGTCGGCACCTTCACCACGGCCCTCCCCAGAGATCTGGCCAGCTCCAAGGCCTCGGGCCCTCCCCTGGCGATCCGCCAGGGTATTGTGGGTATGCCCAAGGCCTCGAAGAACCGCCTCTCCTCGATGCGGCTCTTCTTGACTTTTAGGTACTCCAACGCGGGCCTCAACCTGCCGAGCCTCTCCGCATATTCGGCTACCTTCAAGTCCACGTTTTCGAACTCATACGTGACGATGTCGCTTTTCTCCACATCGGCGAGCGGATCTGCGCCCCTCTCTGCGCACCTGAAGGCCGGCGCTGAGTCGTCGCGGTCGTAGGCGGCCATGCGGATCGGAAGCCTCTGCGCCTCCCAGCACATCATCAGCGCCAGCTGGCCCCCTCCGAGGACCATCAAGCGCATGGCCAACCTCCTGCGTTCCATTTTAAAGTTTTGCCTCAAAATACGCCGAGAAATTTCTCGGAAGCCCCGAATGAGTTTAAGCGAATATATAAAATATAAAAAGGCTAGGACAGAAGCCTCTTGGTGAGCTCCAAGAGCCTTTCGTACCTCTTCAAGAGGCCGGGCACGTCCCCAGTCCTCCTGTAGTACTCCTTATCGAGATGTTCGCCGTCGCATAGAAGTCTGAACGTGTCGCCGGAGATCTCGTCGATTAGAATCAAGCCGTTGTTCCTGCCGAATTCGAACTTAACGTCTACGAAGTCACAACCGGCCCTCCCGTAGAGGTCCTTGAGGGCGCTGGCGGCCGCCAGGGCCAGCCCCTTCGCGGCTTCGACCTCTTGCGGCTCTGCGAGGCCCGCCTCGATTATGTCTTCTTCGAGCACGAGGGGGTCGTGTAGCTTATCGTCTTTGAGGTGGAACTCCACGAGGGGTCTTCTGAACTCCGCCAGGGGCCTTACGGCCGGCATCCTCTTTAGATAGCTGCCGTACGCCTTAAACCTCACTATGACTTCGACCGGTATCACCGACGCCTTTTTGACCGCCAACGACGTGGGGCCTGTGGCCTCTATGAAGTGGTTGGGCACCCCCCGAGAGCTCAGATACGAGAACAAGAGGGCCGACAGCTGGGCCGCCAGCACGCCTTTGCCGGGCGCCTTGTCCCTCTTGGCCCCATCTCCGGCAGTCACTTCGTCTTTGAACTCCATGAGGTACCTATCGCCGAGGTCGTACATCCTTTTGGCTTTGCCCTCGTAGATCAGCCTCATTATTAACTATACGCTTAATACTTTTAAAGGTTTTCTCCCGGCCTCGCCGAGCACTTTTAAGGAAAATGTTTAAATAGAAAAGCCGCCTGCGGCGCATGAGGAGCGTCCTCGTTGTCGGCGACGGCGCGAGGGAACACGCCATAGCTTGGGCCCTGGAGAGGTCGGGGGCGAGGGTCCACGCCGCGGTGGGTCATATGAACCCCGGCATAGCCGCAATAGCCAAAAGGACAGGGGGCTCGGTCAGGCCAGCCGAGACCACAAGCCCCGGAGATGTGGTCAAAATCGCCGAGGAGCTCTCGCCCGACTTGATCGTCATAGGCCCCGAGGAGCCCCTCTTCGCCGGCGTGGCCGACGCCTTGAGGGAAAGAGGCTTTTTGACCTTCGGGGCTTCCGCCAGAGCCGCCATAATAGAAATGCGCAAGGACGTGGCGAGGGCGCTTCAGTGGAAGTACGGCATACCTGGGCGGCTGATATACGGCGTCTTCAAAGACGTGGAGGAGGCCTATTCCTTCGCGAAGAGTTTGGGGTCTGCCGCCATAAAGCCCATAAGACAGGCCGGCGGGAAGGGCGTGCGGGTGGTCTACGGCGATGCGAAATACCTAGACGGGGCCTTCGACTCGATTATACTCAAGGGGGCCCAAGAGGCCAAGGAGCAACTCGAGGCGTACGGCGACGTGGAGGCCTCGGTCTTGGTGGAGGAAGGGGTCTGGGGAGTCGAGTACACGGTCCAGACCGTCACGGACGGAGAGACGGTCTTTCCGTTCCCGCCGGTACAGGACAACCCCCACGCCTATGAGCTCGGCCTGGGCCCCGAATGCGGCGGCATGGGCACCATCTCCCCCCTGCCCTTTTTGGAGCGGGAAGAAGTGGAGGAGGCCGTCGGCGCCGTGAAGGCGACCGTAGACGCCGTGGCGAAGGAGTTCGGAGTGAAATACGTAGGCGCCCTCAGCGGCCAGATGATGCTCACGGCGAAAGGGCCCGTGTTGATCGAATACTACGCGAGGCTGGGCGACCCGGAGGCCCTCAACGCCCTCTACCTCTACGACGGCGATGCCTACGGGCTCTTCGAGCTCGCCGCCAGCGGCAAGCTCCACAAGGCCGAACGGAAGTTCAAACAGGAATACACAGTGGTCAAGGCCGTGGCGCCCGCCGGCTATCCGCTAAGGCGTGACGTAGCTAAGGGGAGGCGTTTCGACGTGGATTGGGGCCTCGTTGGGCGCGAGGGCTGTCTGGTCTTCTTCGGCTCGGCCGAGGAGTCGCCGGGGGGCGGATACACGACTTTGGGCTCCAGGGCCGTCGAGGTCCTGGCGGCCAGCTCGACGCCCGAGGAGGCCTATATGAAGGTCGAGCGTTGCGCCTCTGCGATAAAAGGCGACGGGCTGTTCTACAGATCCGATATAGGGTCCCCCGAGTACTTGTCGGCCATGAAGAGGAAGGCGGAGACCGCAAGGGCCGTCTATAAGTGGAGGAGGGCGAGGGGGCTCGACAAGCTTAGAGTGGTGTGGGAGCCCGGCAAGGGCGTAGAGCGGTACTGATATGTCGGCCGGCCTCTTCGCGATTTATAATTTCGGCGGCGAGACCAACTTGCACCCGTTCGTCTACTACGGCCTTAAGGCCATGGCCAATAGGGGCGATGTGGCCGTCGCGTACGTGCTGGGCGATACAGGCCTACGGAAATTAGAGGTAGATCTAGACAAGGAGCCGGAGGCCGCGACCACGCCGGGCCGCGCGGCAGTCGGTTGTGTCTCCACTGAGGAGTGCTGTTGGGAGGACGGCGGCTCTGTGGCGTGTAGTTTCGGCCCGGAGCGGCCGCGTCTAGGCGGAAAGCCTAGGCGTACAGTCTACGTGGGCGTTTCGGCGGATGGCCGCCTCTACGCCTATAGGCCCCCTGAGCTTTGGCATTTAGCAGTAGGCGCGCACGGCTTCGACTTAGCCCTCATCGCGACGGAGACAGCCGCCATAGAGGTCCTAGGCGGCGAGGCCAGGAGGAGCTTGAAGGGAGGGGAGCTGTTGGTGGTGGACAGATATGGGGTGGGCTCCTCGGGCGGGACCGAGCCGGGGGCTCAATGCGCCCTAGACCTCATATACGCCGCGCGGCTGGACAGCAAGGTGGACGGAGTGGAGGTGGCCCAGATCAGGTCGGCGTTGGCGAAGAGGCTTGCGGCTAAAGTCAGAGCGGACGTCGATGCGGTTATCGGCATCCCGGAGACCGGAGTCTATTACGCCTCCTGGCTGGCCAGAGAGCTGGGCAGGTGGTGCCATCCGGCCTTCGTGGCGACTGCGAGAGGCAGAAGCGCCCTGTTGGACGAAGTCAAGGAGAGGATCGCCACAGTCCAGCTTAAAGCCAACGTGGTGGAGTCGGCGGTGAGAGGCCAGAGGGTCCTCTTGGTGGACGACTCGCTCATAAGCGGCCTCACCGTGAGGCAGATCTCTCAACTCCTGAGGGGCAAGGCGGGCGCCAAGGAGGTACACGTGGCCGTCGCCTCGCCGCCCTTAAGGCGCCGTTGTCCTTACGGCGTCAAGATGCCCGACGAGAGCCACATGGTCTTCAACCACCTGAACCGCGAGGAGGTCGAGGCGGCCCTCGAGGTGGACAGCCTAGTGAGCCTAGACCTAGAAGACCTCAAGGAGGCGGCCGGGAGGCCCCTATGCGTCTTCTGCCTCGCGGGTCGCGCTTAGGCTCTGCTTAGCTCCCTCTCGGCCCACTCCACATCTAGCTTCATGGGATAGACGCCCGTGAAGCAACCGTAACAGACGTTGGGTCCCAGCGCGGAGGAGAACAGATCGAAGTCGAGATAACGCAGAGTGTCGGCGCCGAGCGTTGCGGCTATCTCCTCGACGTTTTTATTAGCCGCAACTAACTCTTTTCTGTTCTGGAAGTCCATCCCGAAGAAGCAGGGCCACCTGACGGGAGGCGATGCTATACGTACGTGCACCTCCCTCGCGCCCGCCCTCTTGAGCTCCAACACTATAGAGCGTAGATTCGTGCCCCTTATGATCGAGTCGTCCACTAACGCCACCTTCTTGCCCTCGACGAGATCCCGCACGACCCTAAAGGCCTCATCGGCCGCCCTAAGGCCCGGCGGCTTTATGAAAATCCTGCCGGCATATCGGTTTTTCACCACGGCGTCCACCAGCGGCTTGCCTAACGCCTCCGCGTAGCCGGCCGCCGCGGCGCGGGCCGTCTCGGGCACGTACGTCACTACGTCCACCTCGGCCACTTCCCCTCTGGCCAACAGCCGGCCTAGACCCCGCCTGACGTCCCAGACGCCCCTGCCCGAGAGCCTAGACGCCGGATGTGCGAAATAGACGTACTCCAAGGCGCACAGCCTCTCGGGCCCTCTGGAGACGTCTATAAGTTCGAGCGAGCCCTTGGAGTAGAAAAGCGCCTGGCCGGGCGCCAGCTCGTCGGCCTCTAAGCCCAGGGCGACAGTCTCGGAGGCCACGGCGGCTGTGGAGAAGGCGAGAGGCCTAACGCCTCTGGGGTCCCTCGCCGCGATCACGCCCTCGGGGACCAACGCTATTAGGGAGGCGGCGCCTACGAGCTCGTCGAACAGGGCCTTCAGCCCGTCGAGTAGCCCGTGTTCCCAGAACAACACGGCCAGCCTTTTGGCCAAGGCCTCCGAATCCGAAGAGGCTCCTGGCGCCAGCCTTCTGTAGTTCACGATGGTCCCGTTGAACGCCACCGCTACCTCGAGGTCTCTGTATTTCGCGAGGACGGGCTGTATCTGGACCCCATAGGGCCCCGTGGTGCTGTATCTAGTGTGGACCAACACGGCGTCTGCGTCGTCGCGGGGCTGCCCCAGCCCGACGCGTCCGCCGGACAGATAGGCAAAGCCGACTCCCTCCTCTCCTCTATGCATCAACCACCGCGCCAAGGCCTCCGCCCTCTCGTAGGCTCCGTCGCCCCACGCGGCCCCTATTCCGCACATAGCTGAGGATCCACATGCAGTTAAAAATTTTACTTAAAAAACAAAGGCATATCTGAGGGGTGCGAGGCGAGTTATTTAATCAGTAAAGTAATAACGCCCGCTCTTTCAGCTTGCCTGCGGCGGGGTCGACTTCTAGTCCTAGCACTTCTAATGTAGTGACGCCGATTAATACCTTATCAATATCAATTATATCTGATACAAGTATGGGCACGACTTCGCCTCTGCCCTCGACCTCGACCCAAGCCCTAGACCTCTGTAGCTCTATTATCCCGCCGCTCGTCTCCACTTTGGAGGCGCCTGTCGGACGTAGCCCAAGCCTATCCGCCAATTCGCGCGGCACCACGGTCAAAGTGGCCCCTGTATCCACAAGCCCTCTGGCCTCAACTACGGCGGATCTGTCCTCCCTGCCTATCTTAACTGAAACCCATACATGGCCCATAAGGACAGATACGACCAAAGTTAAAAAAGCCTGCCGCCCAAACAGCCAGGTTGAGCATATGAGATATGCCCTTCAGCGCTTCAGTCGGGCGTTAATGTTCATAGGATAGGGACGAGGGCGTTAGGCCCTATTACGCATCAGCCG
>JBEULO010000002.1:0-9076 GCA_041287225.1 Thermoproteus sp. | reverse complement strand
TACGTCCTCCACGGCGTGGATCTCGACGTGATAGAAGACGGCGTCGTCGAGATAGACGACGAGGGGAGAGTCGTGGGGATCGGGAGATACACAGGCCAGCTCTCGCTCAATTTGGGCCATGTGGTCTTGATGCCGCAGTTGGTAAACGCCCACGTGCATCCCCTCGATGTGGCGATCGCCGACAGGGAGGACTACTACATAGACGACCTGGTGGGGTGGCCCTACGGCGTTAAGTATGTCTCGCTGAGGGGGCTCGTGGCCAGGGGGAGGCATCTAAGGTTGCTCGAGGCGGTGGCCAGGAGGATCAGGAAGTACGGCGTCGGATGCGTCGTGGCGTTTGCGGAGTACGCCGCGCGCGACGTCGAGAAGGCATTTAGGAAATTTAACATAGATCCGCTCGTATTTCAAGAGGCCCACGGGGACCTGCCAGAACATCCCTACGTGCAGGTAGCATCTCCGCTGGACCACAGCCCCGAGTACCTACGCCGTCTGAGATCCAGAGCGAAGCTAGTGGCGACGCACGTCTCGGAGACCGAGGACTGCCACGAGGAGGGCGACGTGGAGCTGGCGCTTAAAGTCTTGGAGGCAGACGTCCTCGTCCATTTGGTCTACGCCACGCCTGAAGAGATCGCAGAGATGCCGGAAGGGAAGACCGTGGTAATAAACCCGAGGGCTAACGCATACTTCGTGGGGCGCCTCCCCGACGTCCCAGCGCTGTTGAGGCTGAAGCCGCTCTTGGGCACCGACAACGTGTTCATGAACGAGCCCGACGTATGGGCCGAGATGAAGTTCCTACACGCCTACGCCAAAACTAGGGGGTGGCCCCTCGACGAGAGGACGATATTGCAGATGGCCGCCACGTGGCCTTGGGAAAAACTGCGTTGCGGCGCCCCCCTGGAGGTCGGCGCCTCGGTTAAGGCTGTGGCCGTCGCCCTGCCCTACCCCACACATAACGTCTATAAATTCCTCGTCAAGAGGGCCGGCGGGCAGGACGTCCTGGCCTTTATGGAAGGCGACAGGGTGGTGTTCCAACACGAGGTCTGACCTCAAAACGCCTCTCTTATCAGGGGGTCGGGGGGACAGTACCCATCGTCGACCTTCTCCAAGAAGGAATAGTCGACTAGGTTTTTTATCAGCTTGGAGACCTCGGCGTCGTTTATGGCGCGGCCCTCCGCCGCCTCTAATGCCCTCTTTACGTCGGACCACGTCGCGCAGTTCTTGGCGGCCCTCATGACCGCTAGGTACCTCCCCTCGGCCTGCTCCCTACCTATCAAAAAGTTCCTGAACTCCCGTCTTATCAGCGCCGCGGCGGCCTCCACGGTCTCTCTGAGCGCCTCCTCGTGGGACCTAGTTGTGACGTACTTATAGCCGTACATGGCGAGCCAGCCGGGTATCCCGCCGAGCCTGGCGTACACCCCCCGCGGGTCCTTCGCCTCCATCCCCCACTCGGCCGCGCCCCTCGTCAAGAAGTCCACGGCCTGCCCCTCCGCAAACGGTTTGAGCTCTATTCTGTCTACAATCCTCCCGTATAGCGGGCTCTCCGGGTCTTCCAGCTTCAAGAACGACTTGAGGAGCCTCGCCTCGGAGCCGCTCAGGACGAAGACCAAATTCCTCAAGTGGTCGTAGCTATACGCGAGGACAGGGAGCAAGTTTACGCCCCTCAGCTTGGCCAGCTCCTGCGCCTCGTCTAGGACCAAATACAGCTTGGCCCCCTCCCCCTCCGCCCATTCGTCCAGCCTCTCCAGTAGCTCTACAAGCCTGACTCTCTCCCTGCCCCATTTGAACCTCACGGAGACCCCCGCCACCTCGACGCCTTCGACCGCCCTGAACGCCTCCAAGAGGCCCCTCCATCTGCCCACGGCGTTGTTGACAGCCGCCTCTAGCTCCCTCAAGAGGTCCGCATAGGATATATAGCCGCGCTCCTCGAAGGCCCTCGCGTCGATATATATATGGGGCCTGCCCGACAGGGCGACTAGAATCAGAGAGGACTTGCCAGTCCTCCTCAGGCCTGTGACCAACACAAACGGGCTTCTGGCCCTAGAGAGCTCCTCGAGCTCTCCATCTCTGTCGTATAGGTCCTCCCTCCGGGTCTTAGGCCTGGGGTCGAACAGCACCTTTATACCTATGAAGTAACTTTATATGTATAAAGTCGGCGTAGCCCCGGCGAGAAGCTCTAAAATCCGCCCCCACGGCCCTCCATGATCGCATATCTGGTCGCATACGACGGGGCTCTGTTCTACGGCTTTACGGGACATAAAAACTCAGTGGAGCCCGCGCTGGCCAGAGCCTTGGGGGAGGTCTTGGGCAGGGGGTCCAGGACGGACCCGGGCGTGTCGGCTTTAGGCAACGTGGCGGTCGCCCGCGGCTTGAAGCCTCTGGGCCAGATAAACGCCGAACTTCCGCGGGGGGTCTGGGTCTGGGGCTACGCGGAGGTCTCTGAGGGCTTCAACCCCAGAAGGGCCAGGGAGAGGGCCTACGCCTACTACGCGCCATATAGGGGCGAGGACATAGAGCTCATGAGGAGGGCGGCCGAGCTCTTCCTCGGCACGCACGACTATAGGAATTTCGCGAAGGGAGTCGAGAGGGCCGTCACCACGATAAACTCGATAGAGGTGAGGGATAGGGGGACGTATATAGAGGTCGAGTTCAGAGGTAGGGGCTTTAAGAACAAGATGTTGAGGAAAATCGCCTGGGCTCTGCTGGCTGCAGGCCGCGGCCTATTGTCGCTTCGAGATATCGAGGAGCTCCTGGCGGGCTCCCGCAAGGGCCCAGTGCCCAGCGCGCCGGCGGAGGGGCTCGTCTTGTTGTGGATCGACTACGGCATTAATTTCCAGATCGATAAGGCTATATTGTCTAAAATATATAGATATTTCCTAAACAAATACTATTTATCTCTTTCTCTGAGTCGGTCATATGTAAGAATTACTGAAGAGATCTTGAAATGGCTGTAGAAGTGATGGAATAGTTTTTAAATAGCCATCGTGTAATGCTCGTATGGAGATGTACTGTAGCTTCGACGCCGCGGTGGAGAACGTAAGGGAGCTCTTGTACGGCGTGCTGTCCGAGTCCTATTCCGACATGCCCAGACGGGAGCTGGAGACCGTCGTCGACATAGCCCTCAGGGACTTCCTCCACTACCTGGCCTATAGGTCCGGGGTGTACTTAACCCCGCGTTTTAGGGAGGACAGAGCCCGTTTGAGGCTCTGCGCCTACATAATGGAGCGCTGGCCCAAAGTGTCCGAGCTGGCCTCCGAGTGGGTCGTCCTCTGGTCCGCCAAGTGGCGCCAGAGGGTGAGGCTGGTCTTCACCGACGAGGAGTTCAAAAAGGCCGCCAGGACGGAGGAGGGCTTCAAGCCCCATAAAGACCTCGACGAGTTCCTATCCAAAATAGACCACTTGGGCCTACAGCTCTTCGCGGTGTCCAGTCTTATAAAGGCCGGGGAGCTCGCAGGCCTCGACCAGATAGCCGACTACGTGATTAGAGAGGAGGCCAGCGCCCTCCTCGATGCCTATGGCTTCGAGAAGGCGTTACAGAAATATAAAGAGGGCGTGCTCGCCGAGAGGATAGCCAAAAGGATAAGAGGGCTCAGCAAGGCCACAGAGCCCCTCTTGATAATCAGAGTCGACCTGACCAGGGCTTGGTGACGTCGGCTTGTTGCAACCGCGCCCTCGGGGCCCGGCGTGGGCGACTACCCCAATTGGGCCGCCGTCTCTGTTGAGATGTAGGCAGGCTCCCGGGGCTCTACCCGCTTAACTACGACTTTGACCCAGCCCTTCGGCGTGTAGAGGAAGCCCACGAAATTGGAAAATACGGGCACTCGCGCCGAGGCTACAGCCGAAAGCGCGCCTTTGAGCTCCTCTAGAGTTAGCGGCGTGTCCGCCACAACGCCCAGCCTCACCGCAGTCGCCTCGAAGGACCTCTCCACCTTTTTGAGCAACACTGCTCTGCTCCTGCCTCCAAGCGCCATATAGATATCGGACGTGACGGCTATCCCGGACTTCATGGACCCGTCTACCCGCGCGATTCTGGCGCCGCTGGCGCCGTCCGGGCTCTCCAACTTGACGGCGTCGCCGACCTTAAGCCCCAGGGCTTGCGCCACGTCGCTGGACACAACTGCCCTGAAGCCCACGTCCTCTATATATCCGCGGAGCCTCACTAGGGCGTACACGCCGTGCTTTACTCATGTATATATAAATTTAATGCGCGAAAGCGATATGTTTATAACCGCGTATAATAGACGTGGTTTCGGTAAGAGTCGAGAAGCTCGCTAAGCGGTATGGAGACGTCTACGCCATAAAGGACGTAGACCTAACGGTAAAAGACGGAGAGATCTTCGCGGTGTTGGGCCCCTCTGGTTGCGGGAAGACCACATTGTTGCGACTAGTGGCGGGTCTGGAGGAGCCCACCTACGGGAGGATCTATTTCGACGGCAGAGACGTGACCGACCTCCCGACACAGAAGAGGAACACGGCGTTGGTGCCGCAGACCTGGGCGTTGTGGCCCCACATGACCGTATTTGAGAACGTGGCGTACGGTCTCAAGTTGAGGAGGCTGGACAAGAGGGAAATAGAGAGGCGCGTGAAGTCGATTTTAGAGCTGGTGGGACTTTCCGGCTTGGAGCGCAGAAGGCCCTATGAGCTTTCAGGAGGGCAACAACAACGCGTGGCTCTCGCCAGAGCCCTAGTGGTGGAGCCGTCGGTGTTGTTGCTAGACGAGCCGCTCGCCAACCTAGACGCGAAATTGAGGGTAGAGCTCAGGGCCGAGGTCAGGCGGATAGCCAAAGAGCTCCGTATAACCACCATATACGTCACCCACGACCAAGAGGAGGCCTTTTCTGTGGCGGATAGGATAGCCGTCATGTACGCCGGCTCCGTCAAACAAGTAGGCACAGCCGAAGAGCTTTTCTACAAGCCCGCGGATCTTTTCGTTGCGTCTTTTATAGGCAGGAACTTCATGGCGAAGGGCAAAGTCGTAGATAAGACGGGAGGCCTCGTCGTCTTGGACGTGGGCTTTCCGCTTAAAGGCGTCGCAGTAGGCGATATATCCGTCGGCGAGGAGGCCGTCGCCGTGATAAGGACGAGGGGCATTAAAATAAGCGAAGACGAGGGGGCCGTTCCTTGTGCCGTCGAGGACTCTAGGTTCGTAGGGGGCGCTTACGTCTTGGCGCTAAACTGCGGGGGGATAAAATTGGAGGCCGAGGCGGCGGCGCCCCGCAGAGCCGGCGAAGTCGTGAAGGTGAAGTTGGAGGGGGTGTTGGTATATAGGCCATGAGGCAGAAGTTCCTGGTAGTCTCGACCGCCGTTGGCCTCCTCTTCCTCCTATCGTTCTTAGTGTCGCCTATAGCCTTCATGTTTTACTTCATAGCGACGCAAATGGCAGAAGTGGCGCCTCTACTGGCTAGTAGCTATTATTTCGACATATCTCCCAGCGCGTTCCAAGGTGCGGTGCAAGCGGCACAGATCGGCGGGGTCTGGAGGGTGATAATAAGGGGGCCCGACATGGGCGTAGTGCTCAACAGTATATGGGTCGGCCTCCTGGTGGCCGCGTTGGATACCACACTCGGCCTGCTCTTGGCCTACGCACTCGCCAAATACGAATTCCGCGGGAGGTCCCTCCTAGGCGTGTTGGCCACGGCGCCACTCATAGTCGTGCCTTTCGTCAACGCCTACGCCATTAGGCTGTTCTTAAATCCGCTCTGGGGGACGCTCAACTGGGCCCTCTCGGCGCTGGGCTTGCCGTTGAGGCTGGACATAAGGGACCTAGCCGCAGTGGCCCTCACCCAAACTCTCGCCTTCCTCCCAGTGGCATATCTCAATATATATACGGCCATATCCCGCGTCGACCCCACGTTGGAAGAGATGGCCAACAATCTAGGCGCAAGCGAGTCCCGCGCGGCGAGAGACATAGTGATGCGGCTCGCTACGCCCGGCATCGCCACGGCGTTTGCCTTGACGTTCATCCTATCTGTCGACGATATAGCGGCCCCCATAATATTCCAAGACTACCCGGCGGCCAGAAAGCTGATGTCGTTCCAAGTATATCAGTACTTCATAAACTCGATGAACGGCCAGATAAGTCCCGCCGCGGCGCTACTGGCTTTACTACTTTTGGCGTTGTCGCTAACATCGTTCCTGGCGGTTCGGAGGTATGTGGGGCTTAAACAATACGCAATGTTGATAAGACAGCTAAGGCCCAAGTCCTACAAGCCGGGACCGGCCGGCTACGTCCTCATAGCGTTTTCGTACCTATTAGCGGTAGCGGCAATGTCGCCGCTTATAGGCGCTCTGTCGATCCTATTCGTAACCAGATGGGCCAGTTCCCCCTTGCCGGAGGGCATCTCCCTATCCTTGGCGCTAGATAGATTGGAAACCGTCTTGACAAATCCCTACTACGTCAGAGGCATAGTTAATACGGTGATGTATGGAGTCTCTGCGACCCTCATAATAGTCCTAGTGGGGATTTTAATAGCCGTGGCGGCGGCTAGAAGCAGAGGCCCGACTGCTAATATCCTTGACGCCTTGGCGACAGCCCCCATCGCGATCCCTGGCCTCGTCGTGGCGTACGCCTACTTCTTGACTCTACTCCCGCTGTCCAATATCCTATCGTCTTGTTGTCCCCCATTGGCGCAGGCAATAAATCCGCTCTACAACCCAGCGCCTGCGCTCATAGTGGGCTATTCCGTCCGTAAACTGCCCTTCGCGGTCCGCGCCATGTACGCCGGCCTTCAACAGCTCCACGTGTCCATGGAGGAGGTCTCTCTCAACCTAGGCGCCTCCTATACTAGGACTCTTAGGGAGGTCTTAGTGCCCATGTTGAAGAACAACATAATTAGCGGCGCCCTGATCGCCTTTGTGTATATAGCGAGCGAGGTGTCCCTGGGGATCACTTTAGGCACGCTTAAGGGCATAATCAGCTCCGACCACGCCATGCCCATAACTGCGGTAATGAGCGTCGACGTACAGGGGAGCGTAAACGGGCTCTTCTACGCGTCCGCATTGGGCTTGATATTGGCCTTAATACAAATCTCAGCTATAATATTAACCACAAAAGTCCTTAAAACTAGATACGGCCTTATCATATAGGCTTAAGCGCAATATTTTAAAGGCCGATTAAAGAATAGTCTTATGACAAGAATAGCATATATAGCAATAGCGGTGGTGGTCATTGTAATAATTGCTATTGTTGCCATCCTTGCGACCAGAGGCCCCGGAGCTCCGCCCCAGACGACCCCGCCGACGACCACTCAGATCGGCACTCCGACAGCCACCTCTACTACGACCACAGCGACGCCTCAGTGCGCCCAATTGGTCATACTCACTCGGCACCCCACTGCGATATTAAACGCCACAAGAGTCGCCTTTCTGTCCAGCGATATAGCCAAGAAGTACGGAATTAAGGACTTGGTCTTCAAGAACCCGCCGGCCTCGCAGTGGGAGGCCCTCATCAAACAGGGCGGGATAGATGTGGCTTGGGGCGGAGGCCCCACTTTATTCAACATGTTGTATAGCGATGGGTTCCTGCTCCCCCTAGAGGGTTCGGAGGTCCAAGCGGCGCTGGCCCAAGTGCCCGACACCCTTGCGGGGATGCCGCTTAAACTCAAAGGCCCTGACGGCAAGGTCTACTGGGTCGCCTGGGCCGTGTCGAGCTTCGGCATAACCGCAAATTTCGACTTCCTCAACGCCACCCGCCTGCCGGCGCCTAAGGACTGGACCGATTTGGCCTCGCTCACATACGGCAAGGCTTTGCTGGCGGGGTATCCCGCAGTGGCCGTGGCCGATATATCTAAATCGACGAGCGCCACGAGGATGGCCGAGATAATACTACAGGCATACGGCTGGGATAGAGGCTGGCAGATCATCACCTTGACTATAGCAAACGGCAGAGTTTATACTTCGAGCGAGGAGGCCAGAGACGCCATAATTAGAGGCGATGTCGGCGCCGGGTGGACTATAGACTTCTACGGCTATATAGCTCAACTACAGAACCCCCACACCAGATACATAATACCCTCCAACACCACAGTCAACGGAGACCCCATAGCTGTGGTCAATAGCACTAAGTGTAGAGCGGCCGCCGAGGCCTTCGTGGCTTGGGTCATCACCGACGGCCAACAGATAGTATTCGACCCCAACATAAACAGACTGCCGGCCAACCCCAACGCCTTCAACACGCCGGCCGGACAGAAAAGGCCCGACTTAAAGGCGATATACCTACAGATGGAGAACATACACGCCATGAACTTCAACGACAGCCTGGCCAGTAGCTACGAACAAGCGGTTATATACTACTTCGTTGCGTTGACGCAAGCGCAGTCGGGCCTACAGGCCGCCTGGAAGGCCATACTCAACGCCTATTATTCCGGCAAGATAAACGCGACTACAGCCATGAGGCTGGCGAGAGAGCTCGGCTCGCCTCTGACCTTTACCGTAAACGGGACCACCTATACCTTCACACTCCAGTACGCCCAGAGCATAAACAAAAGGATAGCTAAAGACGCGGCGTTTAGAGACAAAATGATAGCCATATGGCGCTCCGCGGCGCAAGACAAATACAAACAGATAGAAAACGAGGTGGCGCGACTAACTTCCTAAATTTTTCAACAATATTTAAAAACGGCTTTACGGTCCAATCTCATGAGGACCTTAATGATAATATTCTCTCTGTACATAAAGTCTCCAATAGTCGAGACGGGGGAGCTTGGAGGAAAAATTCGCGATGAAAATCGTCGAAGTCTTGAGGGAAAATATGCGAAGAGGCACTCGTTTTTGCTATCGCATGTCTGTAATATATCAACTACTTCTCGAAAAGCACGTTATAGCCCCCAAACAGGGAACAAAGGGGGTATTCACGAGGGCGCTTGAGCTTCTAGTCAAGAATGAAGTCGCAAGCGTTATGGTCTTGGGTCGTACAAGATACCATTGCGTCAAAAACAAAAACTCGAAAAATCAAAATTGAAAGCTGAAAAAATTGAAAATTAAAAAAGGGTTTTGGGTTAGACGTTCTCCTTCTCGCCTCCGCGCTCCTTCATCGATTCGATGAACTCTGTCCCATAACATCCAGACCATCACTGCCGCC
>JBEULO010000019.1:4603-6719 GCA_041287225.1 Thermoproteus sp. | reverse complement strand
ATAGGTAGAACGCCGCCTCGTAGACCGCAATGGCCCTGGCGGCGAGGCCTCCGGGATATTTGCCTCTAGGCGAATTGGCCGCCGTCCATATGTGTTTGAAGTACATCGGGATGAACGGCGCCAAGTCAAGTAGCATACTTCGCCTTTAACTCCTCTAAGGCCTTCATCCAGCCCTCGTAGTCGTTCTCCCTTTCTATCTCTTCGACGGTCTTGGAGCTCTCTATCTCCGGTACGGCCGATTCTAGCATTGGGAAGAGCGCCACGTTCTCCTTGTCTATATGTTGCGATATATGTTCGATGTAAAGCTTCGCGTAGTCCACGAAATCCCTATAGGCCTCCCTATCGCCGTTGCGCCAAGCCCTATAGAGCTCCTCCAACATCCTGGCCAGATACCGACCGACTCCGTGCTCCGAGACCATGACGTATATGGGGCCCCCCGCGAAGGGGAAGCCGGCCCTATTCGCGCCGGGGAACAACACGTATTCCTCTACGGAGTGGTGACAAGCGTCGACGAACTTCTGGGCGAATTGTATTAACCTGTATATGTCGTCGGGGTCCGGCGAGGGCGAAGACGCGATTTTGTCCAGTATCTGCAAGGCCTCGAGTATTTTATCGTGGTGTTCCCTCAACGCGGCCGTGACATATTTCACTCTTACTCTGCCCATGTCTCCTCTCGACTCCCCGATTTAAAGCTCCACCGCCCTCCCCCCTCTGACCACTTTAAGCCTCGGCGCCCTCCCCTCGGCGAAGGCCTCGGCCACGGCCAGCCTCAACTGGAAGACGTTCTCGACGGGCCTTCCGTCCACCTCGACGATTATATCGCCGCGGCGAACGCCGACATCTTGCGCGTACGAGCCGGGCTGTACCGCCATCACCAAAAGACCACTCTGCACCGGCAATTTGTACACAGCCGCTACCGCCTTGTTTATCGCCGTAACGTATACGCCGAGGGCGGGCCTCACATATCTGCCATATCTAGTCAAGATCTCCACGGCCACCTTCACTAGGTCTATAGGTATGGCGAAGCCTATGCCCTGCGCCCCTGCGATTATCGCCGTGTTCACGCCCACAGCCTTCCCGTCGGAGTCCACAAGAGGCCCGCCCGAATTGCCAGGGTTTATTGCGGCGTCCGTCTGGATCAAGAACTCGAAGACCCTCCCCCCTAGATTTAGGCTCCTCCCCACGGCGCTCACGATGCCGAAAGTGGCGGTGGGTCTGTCCAACATGGCCAAGGGGTACCCCAAGGCCAGTACGGGCTCGCCGACCTTTAAGGTCAAGGCCGAGCCGAGCTCCAAAGGCGGCGCCTGGAGGTCGGACGCCAGAAGCGCCAGATCGTCGTTGGGGTCCCCCGCGACTATACGCGCCTCCGCCGCCTCCCCCTCGGGGGTGGCCAAGATCACGTTTTCCGCCTCAGCCACGACGTGGAAGGCCGTGGCGAAGAGTCCCCTGCCTATAGAGAAGGCTGTGCCGAAAGATCTGTCCCCCTCGAGCTCCCATAGGCCCGTTGTTTTGGTGACCACTCCGACTACAGACTTCGCCGTCCTTTCGACCAGCTTCGAGAAGTCCATGGTATAATCGATTTTATATAGAAAGTTTCTTTGCCCATGGAGACGAGATGTTTCAGGGGCGTGGGGTGTTTGTCGGCGTTGGGACTGGGCACTTCGGGCATCGGCGGCGGCCTTTGGGAGCCCGACACGGCAAACGACGAGCGGTATTTGGCCGTATTGGCCAACGCGTTGGCCAACGGCCTCTGGCTGATAGACACCTCTGAGGTCTACGGCGGGGGACACGCCGAGGAGCTAATAGGCAGGGCGCTCTCCACCTTCATGAAGGGGGAGAGGGACAAGGTGTTGATTGTCACGAAGTTCTGGCCCGACTCTACAGATAGGATAATCCCCTCGGCGAGGGCCAGCGCCAAGAGGCTGGGCACCTATATAGACATATTCATGCCGCACGGCCCCCTCCCCGATATATGTAGGGCCGTGAGGGCCTTCGAGGAGCTCATAGACAGAGGCATAATTAGGTTCTGGGGCCTCAGCAATATCGGCGTCGACAAAATAAAAGAGGCGAGAGGATGCGCCAAGAAGTACGACATAGCGGCCGTGGAGAATATCTA
>JBEULO010000019.1:0-4503 GCA_041287225.1 Thermoproteus sp. | reverse complement strand
AGGGGGACATCGGGCGGACCCCCTATCTCCAGAAAACCCGTTGATTATAGCATCGGGGCCTCTGGGCGGCACTAGAGTCCCCATGGCAACTAGGGCCTATGCCGTCTTTAGGTCGCCTCTCACGGGCATATTCGGCGGCTCTAATCTCGGCGGGACTCTAGGCGCAGTTATGAGATACGCCGGAGTGGACGTGTTGGCGGTCACGGGGAGGGCCGAGAGGCCCGCATATCTGTTAATCGAAGAAGGCAAGGCGAAACTCCACGACGCGTCGAGCCTATGGGGCATAGATGCCATAGAGGCAGAGATGGAGTTGAAGAAAGAACACGGCAGGAATGCGGCCGTCTTGGCTATAGGCCCCGCTGGCGAGAATCTAGTGAAGTTCGCCTCGATCAACCACGAATATTGGCGTCAGTTCGGAAGGACGGGAGGAGGCGCCGTGATGGGGTCCAAGAGGCTAAAAGCCATCGTCTTTGTGTCCGATAGGAAGGAGGTGCTTGTGGCCAAGCCCGACGCCTTGGAGAGATGGATAAGGGAGTTCACGCCCTCCTTTTTGGAGAAGACCAAGGCCTTGAGGGAGGGAGGGACCTTGAGGCTTATAGATATGGGGAACTCCATGGGCTTCTTCCCGGCCTATTACTGGACGAGATTGTCGCTAGACGGCTGGGAGGCCATATCTTGGAGCAAAAAAATAAAGCCGGAATACTTCTTGAAGCCCGAGGCATGTCTCTACTGCCCCGCGGCTTGCCACAGGCCCGTGAGGAGTAGGAAGTTCGGAATAGACGTGGATTTGGAGTACGAGACCGTCTACGCGGTCGGGGGCCTTGCAGGCGTCAAGGACGTGGACTGGCTCGTCAAAATAAACGACGTGGCGGATAGGCTCGGTATGGACAGCATATCGCTCGGCAACGTCTTGGCGTTCGCCGTAGCCGCCTCGAAGGCTGGAAAGTTGCCTATAAGGCTCGAATGGGGCGACGGGGAGGCTCTGGCGAGATTGGCCGAAGATATAGCGTATCGTAGAGGAGTCGGCGACTTGTTGGCCGAAGGGGTCAAGAGGGCCGCCGAGGCGCTGGGCCTCTCCGACTTGGCTGTCCACGTGAAGGGCCTAGAGCCGGCCGGCTACGACCCAAGAGCCCTCAAGGGGATGGCGCTCAACTACGCCATAGGCTACAGAGGCGCCGACCACCTCGCCACTATGGCCTACGCCTTAGATATAGCTGGCAAGTTCGGTGGGGCCGACAGCTTGGGCCCGGAGAAAGTCGAGGCGATAGCCCACATGGAGGAGGTCTCGGCAGTGATGGACTCCCTAGTCCTCTGCAAGTTCGGGAGGGACGCCTACGACGTATATCCCGGCGGGGCCTTCTACGAGATAGTAGCCCGGTTGCTGGGCTGGATAACCGGAGAGGAGTGGAGGCCAGAAGAAGTGAAAGAAGCCGGCGAGAGGGTAGTCCTGCTCGACAGGCTGTTAAATGTAGAGATGGGCGTCGATTCGCGTCAAGACGATCTCCCGCCCCCCTTAAAGAGGCCTCTGCCTTTCGAGGGGAGGGAGAGGAAAATAGACGAAGCCGAATTGAAGGCCGCCTTGAGGCGTTACTACGAGATCAGAGGCTGGGACGCCAACGGCGTCCCCAAGAGGGAGACCGTCGAGAAGTTATTGCCGGAAGTCCTGACGGGGCGGGCGGAGGCCAGACGCGCCTAGAACCTCCTCCTATTTATTTCAAGCTTTTTGAAGTAGGCCTCTTCTAGGTCCATGCCCAAAAGCCCGGCGAGCGTCAAGACGTAGATGAAGACGTCGGTTATCTCCTCCTCCAACCTCTCCTTCACGTCTTCTAGCCTCAAATCGCCGTGCCCGTAGACGACGCTCCTCACGACCTTCTTCGTTATGTTTGCCGCCTCGCCGACCTCTCCCGCTATGGCGTTAGTCAGATATTCCAAGCGGAGCGCCAAGTCCCTTCCGTCCTTTATGGTCCAAAACGCCGGGAATTTCTCCTTAGAGAACTCCACTTGGATCTCCATCAGCCTCCTCAAGTCCATTTCCCTCTGGGGGCCGCGCTTTATAGGGGCTATCCGTAAATATCGATATTCTCGTCGGGCCCCTATAGCCTAATGCCTTAAATAAAGCTAAATAAATAACAATAATGTTGGTTTTATGCCTTACGCAAGGGCGGAGGCCAAGATATCGGCGGGTGCGCGCGCCTACAAGATCTATAAGCTCAAAGCCCTAGAGGCCGAGGGCTACGACGTCGAAAGGCTCCCCTACAGCATAAGGGTCTTGTTGGAGAACGTCCTCCGTAATTTCGACGGCAGGGACATAAACCAAGAGCACCTAGAGGCTCTGGCCCGTTGGAACCCCAAGGCGCCTGAAGGGGAAGTGGCCCTCAAGGTGACTAGAGTAGTCATGCAGGACTATACGGGCGTCCCCGCAGTGGTCGATTTGGCCACGATGAGGGACATGGCCGTCAAGTCCGGCGTGGACCCGAAGATAGTAAACCCGAAGGTGCCTGTGGACTTGATAATAGACCACTCGGTGCAAGTGGACTACTGGGCGTCGCCGCAAGCGCTGTCTATGAACATAAGGCTGGAGATAGAACGGAATAGGGAGAGGTACGTCTTCTTGAAGTGGGCCCAAAACGCCTTTAGGAACTTCCGGGTCTTCCCGCCGGGCACTGGCATAATCCATCAAGTCAATTTGGAATATCTCGCTAAGGTGGTGTGGACCGAAGGCGATACTGCATTCTTCGAGACCCTCGTCGGAATGGACAGCCACACCACTATGATAAACGGCCTGGGGGTAGTGGGATGGGGCGTTGGCGGGGTCGAGGCCGAGGCCGCCATATTGGGCGAGCCCATCACCATAAGGGTGCCTAGAGTCGTCGGCGTCAGGCTCTACGGAGAGCCCAAGCCAGGCGTGACCGCCACAGATATAGTCCTGGCCGTGACCGAGGCGTTGCGTAAAGTCAACGTAGTCGACGCCTTCGTGGAGTTCTTCGGCGAGGGCGTCAAGAAGCTGAGCGTGCCCGATAGGGCCACTATAGCCAATATGGCGCCTGAATACGGCTCGACTGTTGGCTTGTTCCCAGTCGACGGCAACACGTTGGACTACCTCGCCGCCACGGGGAGGCCCGAGGAGCTAGTCGCATTGGTTAAAAAGTACTACGAAGAGCAAGGAGTCTTCGGCGGAGTCGAGGGCGCGGAGTACAGCCAAGTGGTGGACTTCGACCTTTCCGCCGTAGAGCCGGCGGCCGCGGGCCCGACGTTGCCCTGGCAGAGAAGAGGCCTTGCCGAAGTGCCTAAAAGCTTCGTCGAGTTTTTAGCCCAGAGGAAGAAGAGGGACAAGAGGAAGGCGGTGGAGATAGAAATAGGCGGCAGGAAGGTCGAGTTCGGAGACGGCGATGTGGCCATAGCCGCAATAACTTCGTGCACTAATACCTCCAACCCCTACCTCCTAGTCGCGGCCGGGCTTCTGGCCAAAAAGGCCGTGGAGGCCGGGCTGGAGGTGCCTCCCTACGTCAAGACGAGCTTCGCCCCCGGCTCGCGCGCCGTGGAGGAGGTGTTGAGGAGGGCCGGTCTGCTCCAATACCTAGAGAAGCTGGGCTTCCACGTGGTGGCCTACGGCTGCACGACATGTATAGGCAACTCTGGCCCGCTCCCCGAGCCTGTAGTCAAGGCGATAAGGGAGGGCGACGTACTGGCGGCCGCGGTCCTTTCGGGCAACCGCAACTTCGAGGGGAGGGTACACCCGGACGTGAGGGCGGCCTATCTCGCCTCGCCGCCGCTTGTAGTGGCCTACGCCCTAGCCGGCTCGGTCCTTAAGGACTTGTCTAAAGAGCCTCTAGGCCGCGGCAGAGACGGAAGGCCCGTATATCTAAAAGACGTATGGCCCTCTCCCGATGAGGTGAACGAGGCCGTGTCCAGAGCCGCGGATCCCAAGATCTACGTCGAGAAGTACTCAAAGGTCGGCGAGCTGGTACCTGAGTGGAACGAACTGAAGGCTCCGTCGGGGGAATTGTATCCGTGGAGGCCCGACGATACTTACATACAGCCGTCTCCCCTCTTCGAGGGCAGGCCGATCGCCGGCGATATAATAAACGCAAGGCCCCTCTTGATACTCGGCGACAGCATAACGACAGACCACATATCGCCGGCCGGCTCGATACCTGCCGACAGCCCCGCCGGGAAGTACTTGATGTCGATGGGCGTACAGCCCAAGGACTTCAACACCTTCGGCGCGAGGAGGGGCAACTGGCAGGTGATGGTGAGGGGCACCTTCTGGAGCAAAGGCTATACCAACAAGATGGGCGGCGGCCTCGAGGGCGGTTACACCATAAAACACCCGGAGGGCGTCAAGACTACCGTCTACGAGGCGGCCGAGGCCTACAGGAGGGAGGGAGTCCCCGTCGTCGTGCTCGCCGGAAAGACCTACGGGGCCGGTTCGAGCAGAGATTGGGCCGCCAAGGGGCCGAAGCTCCTAGGGGTGAAGGCGGTCATAGCCGAGAGCTTCGAGCG
>JBEULO010000018.1:0-6789 GCA_041287225.1 Thermoproteus sp. | reverse complement strand
CCAGAGCTCCTCCGCCTTTCGATTTCACGTCGGTGCGGAGGCTTGGAGGCGACCAGTTTCGGCGGCTCTTGTCCAAAAAACACATATACTAGAAGTAATACCGACATATGGCCTCCGGCATAGTTTCATACGAGGCGCCTCGGTATTCCGAGAATTTGTTCTACGAGACGACTCCCACGGGGATAGAGGGGCTGGACCAATTATTAGGCGGCGGTTTCATACGAGGCCGCACCTACCTCATCTCCGGCGAGACGGGCACCGGCAAGACCCTCATATCGCTTACCTTCCTCCTACAGGGCGCGTTGAAGTTCGGAGAGCCCGGCATATACGTCTCTGTGGACGAGACCTACGAGCAGTTGGTCATGGGCGCCAAGAGGTTCGGCTGGGACTTAGAGGAGCTGAGGGCCAAGGGCCTCATCGAGGTCTTGGTGCCCGAGATGGACCTGATCGAGCGCCTCCGCGAGAAGGACCCCACGGCGATAGCCAAATCGCTAATCGCCTCGCTTAGAGACTACGTGGCGGCCCTCAACGCGCAGAGGCTCGTCATAGACCCCATAGCGCCTCTAGTGACTCTCGACAAGGACGTACAGGTGCTCCGCGAATATATAAGAGTGCTCGTCATGGGCATAGAGAGGGAGATCGGGACCACCAACATAGTCACGACGGAAATCCCCAGCGGCTCTACGGCCATAAGCCGCTACGGCGTGGAGGAGTTCCTGGCAACTGGCGTCTTGGTGACGGGCATAGCGAGGACGCGCGACGGGAACTTCAAGAGGGTCCTCTTCATAAGGAAGATGCGCTGGTCCCCCGTACAGCCCGGCCTCTACGAGTTCGAGATAGTGCCGAAAGAGGGCGTCGCGGTTAAATCGCAAGTGAAGGAGCCGTTAATGCCGGTCACCTTCCTGCCCTTCGTGCCTTAACCGGGCCGCCGGGGCTCGAAACCGGTTGGGCCGTATGGGCGCCGATGTGCGGCGGACGGAGCGACATGTCGGGCCTTTTCGTGGCGGTTGAGGGCATCGACGGTAGCGGGAAGAGCACAGTGATAGCAGAACTGAAGAGGATAATGCCGATATACGCCACCAAGGAGCCCAGCGATGGGCCTATAGGCAGGATGATAAAGGAGTGGGCTCTGCGCGGAGGCACGGCGAACCCTTACGTCGACGCGCTCCTCTTCGCCGCCGATAGGATCGACCACTTCGAGCGCGAGATAGCGCCCGCGTTGAGGAGAGGCCTCGTCGTAGTCACCGAGCGGTATGTAGAGTCGAGTATAGCCTATCAAGGCGCCGCCGGCGTCGAGGCGGAGTTCATCGAGTTCATAAACTCCAGAGTGCCTCGGCCCGACCTCACTGTAATACTCGATGTAGAGCCCGAAGTCGCCGTGAGGCGTATCGGCACGCGCGGCAGGCCGGCTGAAAAATACGAGCGGACAGACTTCTTGCGGAAAGTCCGTTCTATATACCTAAAAAGGGCCGCCGAGAGGGGATATACTGTTCTCAACGCAGAAGAGAGGCCGGACGTCCTCGCCCTAAGGATCGCCGAAATGATCAAAGCTAGACTCTAGCCAGGCCGAGAAACCGCCGGAGCACCTCAAGGCCCTTCTTGCCGCTCCTCTCGGGGTGGAATTGGACCCCATAGATGCCCCTCTTTTCGTCGCAGACCGCCGCCACATATCGCTCTTTCAACTCTATATAGGCAGTCTCGTAGGGCGCCCCCGCAGCCCTCACGCCGTAGCTATGTAGGTAGTAATAATAGGCGTCCTCCACGAGGCCGCAAGGCCCGGCCGGCCTTGTGCGCTCCCAGCCTATATGGGGGACCCTCTCGGCCTTTATCTTCACCACATGGCCTGGAAACCAAGAGAGGCCCTCGCCCTCACCCTCCTCGCTGGATTGGAACATCAACTGCATGCCGAGACAGATGCCCAAGATGGGCTTGGAGCCGACGTAGCTCTTAGCGGCCGCCGCAAGCCGGCTAGCCGCAGAGAAGGTGCCTACTCCGGGCAGGACCAAGGCGTCGGCCTCCTCGAGGCCCTCGCCCCTGGAGGTGTACGCCTCTACTCCCAGCCTCCTAAATGCAGATATAAGGCTTCCTATATTGCCCACCGTGTAGTCCAATATGGCCACCTTCATTTTATGAGCTTGTCGAGCGGCACTACAGTTACGTCTTTAGCGCCTGCCGATTTGAGCCTCATTATGAGGTCAGGCAATTGGTCTTCATCTATTACCGAAAATACTTCGTACATGTCGCCTCTTGCCAGACGGGCTACGCTGGGGGACTCCATGGCGGGCAACACCGAGACCACATCTGCGATCTTGTCGGCAGGTACGTTCAGGAAGATCATGCGTTTGCCCTGGGCGTCTAGATAGCCCCTTATGTACGTCACCAGCTTTCTGACCACGTAGTCGTCCGAATGCTCTTTGCCCGCCACCAGACGGGCCGACGTGTCTAGCACCTTCTCGACGGGCTCGAGCCCGTGGAGGGCGAGCGTAGTGCCGGTGGCCATCACGTCGACTATGACGTCGGCCACCCCCAACATGGGCATAACTTCGACGGAGCCCGAGACCTTGACTATCTTCGCCTTCTTGCCCTTCTTCTCGAAATAAGCCGAGGCGATATTGACGTATTTAGTGGCTACCCTCACGCCGTCTGGCATCTCCTCCACCGACCGCCACTTGCCTCTTGTGGCGGCCACGACGATGGAGCCCCTCCCTATCTTCAAGTCGAGTAGTTCCGCCACGTCGGCGCCCGACTCCACCACGTAGTCGTGCCCTGTGATTCCGGCAACGACCTTGCCGGCCGCCACGATCTGCGGTATGTCTTCGGGCCTGAGCCTTATGATGTTTAGATCGGGCCAGGAGGTGGGGAGGATTATAGACCTCTCGTCGGACGCGAGGAGGCTTATGCCGGCGAGCTCCAACAGCCTAATTGTGGGCTCCATTAGGCGGCCCTTATTGGGCACCGCCAGCAATATGGGGACTGTCCGGCATGCCGCCTCCCACAAGGCCCTATATAAGCCTTTCGCCGAGGACTTCGCCCAAGGCCTTTAAGAACTTCTCCATTACGTCCATAGGCGCCACGGTGAAGCGGAGGCAGGACTCGCAGAGGGGCTTGCCGCCGAGCGCCCTCACTGCGAAGCCCCTGCCGTAAAGGCTACTGGCCACCGACTCGGCGTCTTTCAGCAACAACGTGACGAAGTTGGCCTCGCCTACGTACTTCTCGAGCCTTATCCTGCCCGCCACCTCGTCCCTCACGGCCCTCATGGCGTCTACGGACCGCCTCACGCGGTCCTCAAGCTCCAGAGCCCTCTCGACGACTTTAGCGGAATAGCTACTTATGGGGTGGGGATAGGCGAGGGCCTTGAGCGCAGAGGCCAGCTCCGGCCTGGCCGCCACATAGCCGACTCTAAGCCCCGCGAGGCCCCAGGCCTTGGAGAAAGTCCTCACCTCGACCACATCTCCGTATTCGTATAGCTCCGGCCTCCAGTACCCGGCGAATTCTGCATAGGCCGCGTCGTATATGAGCAGGCCGTCGAGCCGCGAGGCGAGGTCCTCCAGCTCCTTTACTAGATGGCCTGTGGGGTTGTTGGGCGAACAGACGTAGACGCCGCCCCCTTTGGCCGCCTTCACCACCTCGTCGACGTCGAGCCCCAAATCGCCCCTATAGGGCATGGGCGAGTACTCGAGGCCCAACTGCTCTGCCAATATCCGGGCCATGCTGTAGGTCGGCTCCAACACCACCAGCCTCTTCCTCTCGGCGTAGTGCAACAGCTGTATTGATATACGGAGGCCGTCGTCGGCTCCGGCGGTTATGACGACCGAGCCCTCGGGCAGGCCCATGTGGCCTTCTATTTTGGAGGCCAGCGACGTGTTGTTGGGCTGGGTGTAGTAGCGGACCTCCCAAGGCTCCAACGCAACAGCCAGCTCGGCGTAGTAGTCCCCGGGCAGGAAGAGGTTCTCGTTGAAATGTAGGCGGTACACCCTATACCCTACGTCCGGCTCTTCGTAGAAGCGGGGAAGCGTTTTGAACATATGGCCGCCTCGCGGCCCCTACAAAAATTTATTTGCGTCAAACAGGCGTTCTGTGCGGCGCGAACCGGCCCCAAAGCCTCTGGCGACCCCCGAGGAGGCCTATAGGGTCGCCAAATCTCTTAATTACCGCCAGAGGGACGGCACCGTCGTCGCGGTGGCGCAGGACGTAGAGACTGGCGACGTGTTGATGGTGGCCCATATGGACTTCACGGCGGTGGTGCTCACCCTAACTACAGGACTGGCCCACTACTGGTCTACCAGTAGGAGGAAGTTGTGGCTGAAGGGCGAGACGTCCGGGCACTATCAGTACGTCGTGGAGTTCAGGACCGACTGCGACGGCGATGCGGTCCTGCTTAAGGTGGTCCAGATAGGCGCCGCCTGCCACACGGGCTCCCGTTCCTGTTTCGAGTCCAGATATTCCGAGCTACTTCCTTCTACGTTTAAGCTCGGCGCAGACGTCCTCAAGCGAGAGGCCCTGGGCGGCGAGGAGGACGGCCACGTGATACAATAAGTCGGCGGCCTCCTCCACGACCCTCTGCCTCCCCTCTGCCAGAGAGGCTATCGCCAACTCCACGGCCTCCTCGCCGACCTTTCTAGCTATGTAGTGGACTCCCTTACTGTATATAGTATATGTATAGCTGTTGGGGTCCCTAGAGGCTATCCTGTCCCTAATCACCTCCTCGAGCTCGGCCAAGACCTCGCAGGTCATCTCAACGCGTCTGCGTGGCGCCTAAAGCCCTCGTATTCGGCCAGCCTCAACGCGGCGGCCTTGAGCTTAGTGTCGCCGAGGAGCCACGCCATCCCTATGGGCTTCATGAAGGCCATAGGCGTGATTATGCCGCGCCATCTGGCAGTGCCGCCGGTCGGGAGGACGTGCGATATGCCCGCCGCGTAGTCCAGCAGAGGACTCGGCGCATTTATGGAGATGGCGCCGACGTTTTTGACCATATAGGCCAGCTGGGGGGCGCCCCACACCTCTAAATGTTCGGGGGCCGTCTCGTCTATGATTCGCGCCGCCTCCTCCAACGACGAGACCCTCCTGGCCTCGAGGGGCCCCATGGAGCTGGTCCTCTCGGCGGAATATATCCTAGATACCTCCTCCACCAACGAGGAGTCCCTCGAGAGGAATAGAGCGAAGGAGGCAGGGCCGTGTTCCAGCTGTGCGAGGATCCCGGCGACGGCGCGGCGGGGCTCTACGCCCTCGGCGTACGTCACAAGCTCCGTGGGCCCCTCGATGCCGTCTATCCCGACGTATTTAGAGAGCACGTACTTGGCCGCCTGCACGTAAAGGCCGCCGGGGCCCGCCAGCAGATCCGCCCCAAGCCCGAACGCCGCATAGGCGAGCCCTTGGGGGCCGCCGAGGGCCACCACGCCCTTGACGCCCAGCCTTTCGGCCACAGCCAAAAGCTCCGGCGTGACGCCTCTGGGCGGGGTGACCACATAGAGCTCCGAGACGCCCGCCGCTCTGGCCGGTACTGCCAGCATGACCAAAGTGGAGATGTAACGGGCGGGCACGTAGAGGGCGGCCCTCCCCACAGGCCTCCAGACCACAGACCTCAAGACCCCCTCGTAGTAGTCGGCCAGGTCGGGCGGCCTCATCTTCTCGTAGAGCCTTTCGAGGGATCTGGCCGCCTCTAGGGCGGCCGCCACGACCGAGGGGTCCGCGTCCGGGCGGGGGACCGGCGGCAGTACGGCCTCGGCCGGCTCCGCGCCGTCGAGCCTCTTGGACCACTCGAGCGCCGCGGCGAGCCCTCTCTGCCTCACGTCCTCCACTATCCTCTCCGCGGCCTCTAGGGCCTCTCGCGGAAACGGCTCGCGCATATCGCCGAGGGACTGCCTATATTTAAGCGAAACGCCGCCGGAGAGGCGCCTTCGCAATCGCGTCGATCAAGCCGGACGCGACAGGGCCTCTATGAGGCGGCCCGAGGGCTTGCGGATCAAAGCCGATAGGGGCGCGAGGCCGGGGAATCAGAGGGGAGCTCATGAAGGCCCGGCCGCCCAGGCCGAGGGCGACCTCGGAGCTCTACATCGGAGCCGGCGACCTGCACGTGGCCGCGAAGACGGCAGACGAGTTCGACGAACAGAGGCGAGGCCAGAATCCTCCAGTCGACGGCGGCTGTCCTGATGGGCACTTGAGGCTTACGTTACGATTGACGGCCCCCTACAAGGCGACTTGAAGCCGAAGGCCCGGATGGGACCTCTTGTAGCGCCTCAAGAAGTCAACGCGGAGCCGGCCTACAAGAATAACGCAAAAAATATTTATGAAATTACAAATCTGTTTGTGCAGTCTATCGAACTCGTCGTGGTGGGCTTCATACTGGCGTTCTTCATAGCGGCTACGTTCTACATGATGGGCGCCATGGGGGCAAACCAACAGACGAGCCAAGCCGACCTCAACGTATTGGCCCAACAGATCCTCCAAAAGATCACCAGCTACACGGCGTATAATCTGTCCAACGAGCTCGGCATAGCCGATCCCAACGCGCCCGGCTACATCAGCGATTATATAATCGACTATTTGGCCTTAGCAAGTCCCCAAGCCGCAGGCTTGCCGGCCTGTTACATTAACCACAATTCCAATAGCCAACTGGCCTCCGCAGTGGGCCAAGTGGTCTACTGGGCCGGCTACGGCTACGTCGTGCCCAACGCGCCCAGCGCCGCTTTGAACCTCACAGCAATAGCCAGAAACCTCTTCGGACAGAGCTACAAACAATACGACGTAGAGGTGCGGATAACGCCGCTGGTCAGGCTGGCAGTATGTCCC
>JBEULO010000017.1:0-6835 GCA_041287225.1 Thermoproteus sp. | reverse complement strand
CTCTAGAAGAGGGTTGAAAGTACTAGGCCGCAGTGCGGTTGTTCGGTGGGCCTTGATGGGAGGATTGGGGGTCGGGCGTGTTGGGTTTGTGTTTTTATATTGGTGTGGATGTGGCGTTGTGGTGTTGTGTTTGGCGCAACATGGGAGGGCCTACAGCGAGGCGGAGGACTCCGAGAGGAGGCTGACCCCCGAGGGCGTCGCGGAGACGGAGAGGGTGGCTAAGCTGTTGGCGGCTTCTGGCGTTAGGCTGTCTGCTGTGTTCCACAGCGGGAGGGCCAGGGCGAGGCAGACGGCGGAGATCTTCGCGAGGTTTTTGGGCGGCTCTGTGGCTGAGGCCGAGGGGCTCGGCCCCAACGACGACCCCTCTCTCTGGGCCTCTAGGGCTGGGGGGCTTTCGGGCGGCGTAATGCTCGTGGGCCATCTGCCGCATCTCTCTCGGCTTCTTTCTCTGTTGGTGGTGGGCGACCCTGACGTGGAGGTGGTCCGCTTCGTGTATTCCGGCGTGGTCGGGCTGGAGCCGTCGGGGGGCGGCGGCCGCTGGCGGGTCGTCTGGTACGTCACTCCCAACATCACGCCGCCGTGAGGCTTTCGGTGGATAGGCGTCGGGGGGTCGTCCAGGTCCTGCCGGAGAGGGAGGAGGACCTCTACTTCGTCTACCTCCTAGTGGATAGGGGGGACGTCGTGAGGGGCTGGACCGTCAGGGAGTACAAGCCTGAGGGGGCTAAGGAGGGCGAGAGGGTCAAGGTCTTCTTGGGGGTTAGGGTCGAGGCGTTGGAGTACCATAGGTTTCGGGGGAGCCTTAGGATCAGGGGGGTGGTCGTCGAGGCGGAGGGCCTGGAGGGCGTCAAGGGGAGGCGCCACACCTTCGACGTGTTGCCCGGCAGGGAGATAGAGGTGGCGAAGCCCGACTCGTACCCCTTCGAGCTTGTCGACGAGGTGGCCAGGCTGGCGTCTGCCTCCCTGCCCAGGCTCCTTCTGGTCTCCCTCGACGGGGACGAGGCGGCGGTGGCCCACGTCACTGCTCTGGGCGTCGAGGTGCTGGGCGTCTTCGAGAATAGGAGGCCGAAGGGCGCCGAGCGGGATTCGGAGGAGGAGGCCCTGGGCCCCTTCTTCAAGGAGGTGGCGAGGGCCGTGGAGCAGTACAGGCTCAGGCTCAGGCCCGACAGGGTGGTCCTGGCGGGGCCCCAGCTCTATATAGAAATCGCCTCGTCTTACATAAAGGGCGACCCGGCCCCCCAGTCTTCGGGCGGCCTTGCGGGGGTCTACGAGTTCCAGAGGGGCGAGGGCTTCGAGAGGTATAGGGCGGCCTTGGGGGCAGAGCTGGTGGGCGAGGTCTTGAGGCTCGCCGCGGACAGGCCGGAGCTGGTGGCGGTGGGCCTCGAGGCGGTCAGAGAGGCGGCGGCCCAGGGGAGGGTGAAGGCCCTGGCGGTCCTCGACGAGGCGCTCAAGGAGATGGCGGCCGAATGCGAGGAGGTCTTGAGGCTGGTCTACGCGGCCAGAGGCGCCATTAGGATAGTGCCGGCGGAGGGCGAGGCGGGGTCCATGTTGAGGGCCATGGGGGGATGTGCCGCCGTCCTCCGCTACTAGCCGCCCCAGACGGCCGGCTCCGCCCCGACGCGGAGACGTGCGCCCGAGGCGGCGGTTGGGGCCGTCTGCGGGAGGCTCGGCGCCCTGGCGGCGACGGCTGGACGCGAGGCCCGGCGAGGCGGCCCCCGAGGTCCCGCCCGCCGCGTCCTCTACGCCGTCTGCCGGCCGTGAGGCCTGTAGACCGCTGAGGGCCTCGTGGGCGCCGGGGCGGAGGGGCGGCCGCCCGTCGGGCCGTCCGCGGCCGTCGGCCGGCATCTGGGAAAAACTTTTAATATGATTCCCATTAACAGTTATGGATGAGGGCGGGGGGCTGAGGGCCCTTCTATACGGCTTCAGCGCGTTGTCGATAGCGCTGGGCGTGCTTCTGTTCGCTTTATATCCCCGCGGCGAGAGTAGATATTTGGCGCTTCTCGGCATTGCCATCGGCGCGGCGGCTCCCCTGGCCTATTTCCTAATAGAGCGTAAATGATATTAACTGGCGGCTCTATGCCTATATGAGGCTTGAGGGAGTCATAGCGGCGACGGTGACGCCCTTCACGAAGGAGGGGGTGAACTACGAGGCGTTGAGGTCTCTCCTCGAGGGTCTTGCCTCCGAGGGCTACGGCCTCTTTCCATCGTCCTCTACGGGCGAGGTGACCAAGTTGACGCCTGACGAGAGGGTGAGGGTGGCCCGGCTGGCCGTGGAGGTGGGCGGCGGGAAGGTGCCGGTGATAGCGGGGACGGGGACGGGCGACCACATGAGCACCATAGAGATGGCGAGGAGGTATAGGGACGTGGGGGTCGACGCGGTGCTCATCACCCCGCCCTATTACGTCCAGGGGGATTGGGCCGGCATATATGCCTTCTACAAGAAGGTCCTCGACGCCGTTGATATGCCCGTGGTCCTCTACACGATCCCTCTGGCCGTGGGCTACAACATACCGGCCGAGGTCTTCGACCTCGTCTCCACGGAGTACAGCCAGGTGGTGGCGGTCAAGGACAGCTCGGGCGACTTTAGGTACCACATGGAGCTCATATATCTGGTGGGCGGCAGGATCTCGGTCCTCCAGGGCGTCGATATGTTCTTCGTGCCCAGCATAATAGTGGGGGCCCACGGCGGCGTCTTGGGCGGCCCCAACTTCTTGGGCCCGCTCCAGTTGGAGCTCTACAGGATGGTGAGGGAGGGGAGGATCGCAGAGGCCGTGGAGATACACAAGAGGCTCATGGAGCTCTGGCGCTTCATGGGCGGATGCGGCCTGACGGGGAGGCTCGGCGGGAAGTGGCCCACGCTCTACAAGATCGCGACCCAGATCGTTAGGGGGATAGACATGGGGCCGCCTCGCGAGCCCCTGCCGCCGGTGGACGATAAGGACAGGGAGGAGCTCAGGAGGATATTGGAGAGGCTGGCGCCCTACATAAAGGCGCGTCCGCTGGAGGCGCGCGGGCGGTAGCCGCCATCTTTATATATCTTCTATATAGCCGCCACGTGGAGCTCGTAGTTGTGTCCGTCTTGGGCGCCGATAGGGTGGGCATCGTGGCGGGGATAGCCGGCGCTTTGGCTAGACACAACGCGAATATAGTCGATATAGCCCAGACCGTAGTGCGCGACATATTCTCTATGATTATGATCGTGGACATATCCAAGGCCGACGTCGACATCGCAGGCCTCAGGGCGGAGTTGGAGGAGGTGGGGAGGAGGCTGGGCGTCATGGTGGCAGTACACCACATAGACGTCTTCCGCTACATGCAGAGGATATGAGGGTCTTCTCGCCTGAGGAGATAGGGGAGGTCCTCGAGATGGTTTTGTTCCGCGAGTTGGACATACGCGCTGTGACCCTCAGCGTCAACACCCTGCCGGCCATTAGGGGCGACCTCCCCTCTGCCCTATCGGCCTTGAGGCAACACCTAAAGCCCTACCTCGAGCGCTTCAGGCCCGCCGTCGACAAGGTGGCGGGGAAGCTGGGCGTCAAGATAGTCACCGCGAGGCTCGCCGTGAGTCCCGTCAGCATAATGTTGGAGCCTCTGGGGAGGCCCCAAGACGCCGTGGAGATAGCCAAGGCCCTCGACGACTTGGCGGAGTCCCACGGGGTCGACATGGTCGGCGGCTTCTCGGCTTTCGTCCACGCGGGGGCCTCTAGAGGCGACAAGGCCTTGATGGAGGCCCTCCCCGAGGCCCTCAACTCCACCAAGAGGGTCGGCGGCTTCGTCAACGCGGCCTCGACAAGCACCGGCATAAACATGGACGCGGTGGCCGAGTCGGCCGGGATAATCCTAGCCATGAGGCCGGAGGCCGCGGCGAGGTTCGCAGTGACCGCCAACGTGCCGGAGGACGTCCCCTTCATGCCGGCCGCACACCACGGGCTGGGCCTGCCCGACGCCGTCGTGAACGTGGCGGTCAGCGGCCCCGGCGTCATAGAGGCGGTGGTGAGGAGCCTGAAGGACGCCGACTTGAGGACCCTCCACGACGCCGTCAAGCGGGCCGCCTTCAAGATAACCAGGCTCGGCGAGCTCGTGGGGAGGGAGGTGGCGAGGGAGCTCGGCGTCAAGTTCGGCTCGGTCGACCTCTCGGTGGCGCCGTCGCCGAAGGTCGGAGACAGCGTGGCGGCGATACTGGAGGCCATGGGCCTGCCGAGGGCCGGCTCCCCGGGCTCTGTCTTCGCCCTCGCCTTGTTCGTAGACGCCGTGAAGAAGGGCGGCGCCATGGCCACTTCCACCATCGGCGGCCTCTCCGGCGCCTTCATCCCCGTGAGCGAGGACGCAGTTATGGCGAAAGCCGCCGAGGAGGGCGCGTTGACCTTCGACGCCCTCAAGGCCATGTCGGCTGTCTGCAACACGGGCGTGGACATGGCGGGGATACCCAAAGAGGCCCCGCCCGACGTCGTCGCGGCCTTGATAGCTGACGTGATGGCTCTGGCGACCTCGTTGGACAAACCGCTCGGCGTCAGGCTGGTGCCGATCCCCGGCGGGAGGCCCGGCGACGTCTACGAGCTCGGAGGCCTCTACGGCAGGGTCGTCGTGATGGATTTGGGGAGGTATGGAGACATCCCGCTCGCGAGGAGGACCGGCGTGGTGCCGCCGAGCGTCTGGAGGCTGAGGGCCGGCTGAATTTTAAACATACAGTTAATAACGGGCCCGAGGCCCCATTGCTCCCCGCAATATTTTTAAATTCATAGGTTAAACGCCCTATGTCGGTCTCGATATCGGTGTTGGCCTCCCACAGCGCCCTCGACGTCCTCGACGGGGCTAAGGACGAGGGGCTTAGGACCATCGCTGTGGCCAAGAGGGGCCGCGAGAGGGCCTATAGGGAGTTCCCCGTAGTCGACGAGCTTATAGTCCTCGACGACTATAAGGACGTCGTGAAGATCGCCGATAGGCTCAAGGGCTCGGTCTTCGTGCCCAACCGCTCCTTCGCGGTCTACGTGGGCTACGACGCCATAGAGAGGGACTTCCCGGTCCCCATATTCGGCAACCGCTTCCTCTTGAGGTGGGAGGAGAGGACCGGGCCCTACAACTACTACCGCCTCCTCGACGAGGGAGGCATCAGGAGGCCCAAGACCTACCCGTCCCCCGACGATGTGGACAGGCCCGTCCTCGTCAAGTTGCCGGAGGCCGCCAGGAGGGTCGAGAGGGGCTTCTTCGTGGCTAGAGATAGAGACGACCTCTGGAGGAAGGCCAGGAGGCTGGCCGAGAGGGGCCTCATAAGGCTGGAGGACCTGGCCGGGGCGGCGATAGAGGAGCTGGTGCTGGGCGCCCACTTCAACGCCAACTATTTCTACTCCCCCATATACAAGAGGCTGGAGCTCCACAGCTTCGACAGGAGGATCCAGAGCAACCTCGACGGGGTCTATAGGCTCCCCGCGCGGGACCAGCTGGAGGTGGACCCCGACGTGAGGTACATAGAGGTGGGCCACGAGCCCGCCACCATAAGGGAGTCCCTCTTGGAGAAGGTGTTCGACATCGGCTATAAGTTCTTGGAGGCCGCCGCGAGGCTCGTGAAGCCGGGCGTCATAGGGCCCTTCACCCTACAGTTCGTAGTGACGCCGGAGCTGGAGCTGGTGGTCTACGACGTGGCGCCGAGGATAGGCGGGGGGACCAACGCCTATATGGGGCTGGGCGGCCAGTACTCGAAGCTCTATTGGGGGAGGCCCATATCCGTCGGGAGGAGGATCGCCATCGAGGTCAAGGAGGCCGCCAGACAGGGCAGGCTGGAGGAGGTGACCACATGATCGAGTCCCTCCTCAAGCGGTACGACTTGGACCGCCTCGCCGTCGCCACTATTGCGTCCCACACGGCCCTGCAGATATTGAGGGGCGCCAAGGCCTACGGCTTCAAGACCATCGCGGTCGCCAGGCCGGGCGTCGGCTGGTTCTACAGGCAGTTCTCCTTCATCGACGAGGTCTGGGAGGCCGACTTCTCGCAGTTCCTCCCCGTCGCGGAGAGGCTCGTCGAGGAGAACGCCGTCTTGGTGCCCCACGGGTCCTACGTCGAATACGTCGGGTGGAGGCAGGCGCTGGAGGCTCCGGTCCCCACCTTCGGCGTGAGGAGGCTTGTGGAGGTCGAGGCCGACCAGTACAGGAAGATGGACCTCCTCAACAAGGCCGGCATACCGACCCCCAAGTCCTTCAAGCCGGAGGAGGTGGACCGGCCCGTCATAGTGAAGCTCTTCGGCGCCAAGGGGGGCCGCGGCTATTTCTTCGCCAGAGGCCGCGAGGAGTTGTTGCAGAAGCTCGAATCGGTGAGGGAGCCCTACATCATACAGGAGTACGTCTTCGGGGTCCCCGCCTACTACCACTACTTCGCCTCCCCCATATACAACAGGGTCGAGGTGTTCGGGATGGACATTAGGTACGAGACCAACGTGGACGGGAGGACTTTCGGCATGGTCGAGCCGACCTTCGTGGTGGTGGCCAACCTGCCTCTAGTCCTCAGGGAGTCTCTGCTCCCCGCCGTGCAGAAATACGGCGAGGCCTTCGCCAAGGCCGTGGGGGAGGTCCTCGGCGAGGAGATGAAGGGGCCCTACAGCCTCGAGTCCATAATAAGGGACGACATGTCCATAGTGGTCTTCGAGTTCTCCGGGAGGATTGTGGCGGGCACCAACGTCTATATGGGCTGCGGCTCGCCCTATTCGGTCCTCTATTTCGACAAGCCCATGGACATGGGGCTCCGCATAGCCCACGAGCTGCAAGAGGCCAGGAGGAGGGGCAGGCTGGACCTAGTGGTCAGCTAGCTGCCGCGCGCTCACCCGTCGCCTTTGGTCAGGCTCATCACA
>JBEULO010000016.1:0-6879 GCA_041287225.1 Thermoproteus sp. | reverse complement strand
CGCCCAATGCCGTGGCCCCCGACATCTAGCGCCGGGGCCTGTAAGGTCGTCCCCGTCTACTTCCCCTCGCCCTATCCCGGCGGCAGCTTCGTCCTCATGGTGCCGCCCAGCGTGCTCAACGCCCTGGGGTTCACTAGTAAAAATGTGGGTTCCCTCTATATATTCGCCGAAGGTTCGTGGCAAGGACTCCAGTACGCCACGGGGATTTACGGGGAGCTGTGGACCAACATTAAAGAGTCGCCCGGCTGGTTTGCCTACAGGGGTACCCTCTTGGCGCTATGTAGAAGCGGCACAGGGGGGATATCTATGTCTCAACTCTTTTCGAGTAGCTATGTGAAACCTTCAATGCTAGGAACAGGCCAGAGCGACTATTACGACATTCAATACTATTACTACAAAATCAACACCGGTCTCTCACAATATCCCTACGGACTGGCCGTATTAATAAACGTCACCTCACCGTCAATAGTTTGGCTCAGCAACGACTCAGCGCCGCCAACGCCTGTAGGTGGATGTGTATGGCCGACGCCGAACGGAGGATTGGCTGTATATAACGTCCTGAAATTATTTGAATTTCCGTACCAACCGAACTGGTGGAACCAATACGGTGGTTTTTGCTATCAGCAGTTCGTATGGCAACAGTACGGTTCGGGGAGCCCGGTCTATTTCATTTTTGGCGTGACCCCAGATTCGGCCAACGTGCATATAGCTACGTTGAGCAATACGGGCACGCTGAACGACTACAGCGCTTGGTGGTTTAACGGGTGGCCTAATACCGCATTCAATCCGGTTGTTATCTCAGGCGGACCGGGCTACAACGGGCCCTTCCATAACTTCCAGTATATAGGCGCCGACCGGCAGTTCTATGCGATAGTCATGCCGTATATGTGGCCTCTGCCGTATTTCATTGTGAACGGAAGGCAGTACACTACAATATGACCTCCGCGCGGGTTGCCGCTGTTCGCGCCGTGGCCGGTTGGCCCCTATCGCCTCGACGGCAGTTCCTCTTGGATGCACATGCGGCTTGTTCCTCTCGGTGCAACGTAAGGTATATATCTCATAGAGTCTAGGCGGCCATGTCGCGTCCTTCCTGCCGGGGCCTTGAGGCGCTCGAGACGGCGATACTCCTCGCGATTTCTCTCGCAATAGTCTTCGGCGCGGTGCCCTATATCGTCCAGACTATCTACCAGATCGAGGCCTCCCTCGAGGCCAAGAACTACGCGGCGTTTTTGGTGGCTCTGGCCGACTCTCTGGAGTCCGACTTCGGCATGACGGGGGTCCAGAGGATGTACCAACTGCCCAGCTCCTACTTCGGCACGTTTTACGTGAGGACCGCGCCCCTCGTGGTGACCGTGCGGTGCGGCACGCGGAGCTATACCTACTACTTTAAGGAGCTGGTCGTGGGCTACAACTCCACCTATGTGGAGTTCGGCAACGCGATGCTTAGAGGCCTCAACGGCTCTCTGGTCGTCCCCATAGGCGAGCCTGTGGCGGCCCTCAACTCGACCTACCCCAGCGCCTTGAGGCTCTACAGCAGGTTGGTCTACGTCAACGGCTCGTCCCTCTACCTCTACACCATATCCGCCTCCTTCGTGCCTCAAGGCCCCGGCAGGGCGCTCGCATACGCCATAGGGCCCCTCAACTACACCTCGGTGCCCTGTAGCGGGCCCGTCTCGGTCACGGCGTCGAGCCGCCTCGGCTCTAAGACCATAAGCGTGGCCGTACAGAACGGCGTATATCTCGTCTGGAACAACGTAACGGTCTACTGGAAATGAGGGGCTTCACCGCCATCGAGGCGGCTCTACTCTTCGGCTTTCTGGCCGCCGCCTACATCGTCATATCCTATTTGGTGTGGCTTATGTCGTACCAGTCCTTTAGGGGCGAGGCCTCCACGACCGCGTCGCTGATGGTCCAATACGTGGCCTCGCAGGTCGCCGACTTGATGGCGTCGTCCCTCACGCCCGGCGTGAGGACTATCAGCTATAAGCTCTTCCTCCCGACGCAGTTCCCCAACCTCGACGCCTATTCCTACTCCATAGCTCTAATAAACAACGCCACGAGGCCCGGCGTCGTCTCGTTGTACGTATCGGCCAACTTCTCCGCATACCGCGGCTCGTTCTCGGCGTACTTCTACGACGTATCGGCCTTCGCCTACAGCCTAAACGCGTCCTACGCCGGCGTGAAGATATACGCCACGAATTTCGACAGGGCCTTGGGGGGCCCTAAGTGTGTAGTCCAGTCGCCCATAGGCGGAACCGCCGTGAATCTCACCATGGCCGGATGCGGCGCCGTCTGGCTCGCGCCGACCCCTGCGAACTACAAAGTGATCACTGTGGTGAAGTGAGCGGCCCCGCCGGCAGGACGGCTCGGTTGGCGAGGAGGCCCGGCGCAGAGGTGGAGGCATGAGGGGCTAGCCGGCTCGATGTGGTTGGCGGACCCCTTGGAGTGGCAGTACGTAATGACGTTGGCGCGTTCTTTGTTGCCGGAGCTCTCGTTCCATAAGGACCGCGAGGCCGCCTTGGCCGCCTCCGGGCTCGGCGGCCTTCCAATCGGCGCCCTGGCCTCTTTCGACTGGTCCAGACCGGTGATATACATGCCCCCCTTCGGGCGGCTCGCAGAGGGCACCGTAGTGGTGGCAGTCGAGGGCTATACGGCCAGGCGGCTCGTAGAGCTCGGCGTGAGGCCCGACGTGGTGGTAACAGACCTGGACTACGAGCCGGAACACGCAGGCCTGGGGTCTATCGCCGTGGTGCACGCCCACGGCGACAACATGGACAGACTGGCCTACGCCCCGCCCAGGCGCGTCTTCACGGTCCAGACGCCGCCTCCCCCGGGCACGTACAACGTGGGGGGATTCACGGACGGCGACAGGGCGGCCTATCTGGCCTACGCCCTCGGCGCCCGGGCGCTCGTAATCAGCGGCTTCCGCCCTGACCTGCCCTTAAAGCGCTCCGACCCGATTAAGGCCAAAAAGCTGGCCCTAGCCGAGGCGTTATTGCGCCGACTCTCCAGGAGGATCGCGGTCGAGTTCATCTGAAGGCGCCGCCAACATCTCCAACGACCTCTCTAACTGTTTCAACCTTTCCCAATTGTCTTCGAACTCTAAATAGCTCTCCAACGGCACTTTTAAGTCCGCCATGTCCTCGCCGGCTATATAGACGCACAGTGAGCCTCTACATACCGTCAGCGTATATATAGTCCTGTAGGGGTAGAGCTCGGTGTAGAACCACAAAAACCCGCCTATGGAGCGGAGGGCCTCGACCGCCTTGGGGTCCCTGCCCAACATCAATATCTTCTCCCTGTCCATGTCCCATCTGTTTTACATCTATTAATGCTTTGAGCCGCAACTCCGCAACGTAAACAATATATAGGCGAGCTCCGTCTTTAGCTTGTGAATATTTATGACTTCTTCATGAGGGGCATCGAGAGGACCGACTTGGACCCGTTGAGCTTCCGCCAGACTGTAAGGCTCGCCTTGTTGGGAGGAACCGCCATGGCGGCCCTGGGGGCCTTCTTCACGTTGATGCGGGCGTTTCCTCTAGGGCCTTTGTTCTTAGGCCTCGGCGTCTTTCTGATATTTGTCCCTAGGGTCATTATAGGCGTACGCGCTACGTCGATAAGGGAGCTGCTCAACATGGAGATACCCTTCTTGACGGTCTTGGTGCAGATGACCTTTGCGACCAAGGCCCCGCTCGATCTGGCCATACAGCGCATGATGAGGTATAAGGAGCTGCCGGGCATAAGGACTCTCGCCACGACGGCTTGGAACAACACGAGGATGTTGGGCATGGAGCCGCTCGACGCGTTGAAGCGCGCCGTGGAGAAGCTGGCCCCGCAGAAGCTGATATATCGCTTCAACTCCCTCTATACGGCGTTGAGGGTGGGCGAGGACATAATCGCGAAGCTCTCGCTCTATATGGACATGGACATGGTCGAATTCTCCACGGGCATGCAGAGGCGCATGGACTCGTTGGTGTCCGCCATATCGGCAACCATAGTGGGCCTGGCGATGTTGTCCGTAACGGCGATAGTAATAGGCAGAGGCAACGCCGCGGTTTTCGTCCTAATGGGGGGCCTGCTTCCGGCAATTATGGGCGCCGTTATGGGCATGATAATAAACGTGCCCCTCCTCAAAATGGACTTCAGAATCTGGCCTTTAATATTCGCCATAATCTCGGGCGTCGTTCTGATAGTCCTGGGCTTCTTCCTCAACTTCGGCATATACACGCCTCTAGCGGCCGCCGCTGTGTCGGCTCTGGGGTACTTCGCTACTAGGGAGAAGATAAACGCCCGCTCTTTCGAGAGGGGCTTTATGGACTTCTCCTACGTCGTCCTCGACGAGCTGAAAAGGTCGCCGTCGATAGTCAAGGCCATGGAGAACGCAGTGACCTACGGCAACTTCGGCGACTTCACGCCTAGAGCCGCCTCCATGCTTAACGCCGTGAAGTCCGGCATAACCGAACTCGAAGAGGTGGTGGTGAGGGGCATGCAGCCGATTATGGCCATAGTCTCGAGGATCTTTTTCGACATACATAGGCTCGGCACGCTCCCCCGCTCTACTATAGACCAGTTGCAGAACTTCGTGGCGAAGCTCTTCGACTATAGGGAGCAGTTGAGCAAGGCGTTGGGCATAGTGAGGCTCCTCGCAGTGCTCGGCGCGGCCATGGTCGCCTTCGTCAATACGTCGATGATAATAATGAGCCAGGCGATGGCCGGCATATCGGGCGGAGGGCCCGCCCCCATGGCCGGCTTTGGGGGAGGGGGCATTGGCATGAACTTCCTCTATCTGGCCTTCGGCATGTTGGCCATAGGCTACTACTTCCTATTCGCCAAGGTCAGCTTCTCCACGAGGGGAGGACTTATATATCTTTCTATATTCTATCTGGCCATGTTCTTCGTGATCGTAGCGACCACGAACATATTCAAGCCGACTGGCGGCAGTCCATCCTCTCTGGGGATACCATGAGCGCCCCCCGCACTCTCGGCTTCAAGATGGAGCAGTGTCCCGGCATGCCTGTAGAGGACTACGCGGTGGAAGGCGCAAGGATAACCATCCACAGGTACGAAGACGGCTTCTGTTATTCCGTAAACTTCGCCTTCCCGTATTCCGACAAAGTCGGGGAGTACGTCTACAAGATAATCGAGTACCTCACCGCCAGGCAGGTGGTCAAGCCTAATATGACCAGAGAGGAGCTCGGCAAGCTCATAGAGATGGCCATGGCCGATATAGGAGTCCCCAGACCCTTAAGGGCGCCTGTGCGTTTTTACGTCCAACTGGAGGCCGCAGACTACTCGTACCTCACCCCCCTGCTTTACGACGTGAGGCTGGAGAACGTCAACATAAACGGCACCAATAGCCCCATTTACGTCGACCACAGGGATTACGGCTACAACATAAGGACCAACGTAGTGCCGACGGATAAAGAGGTGCTCCTCAGAATTGTGAGTAGAGTATACGCCGAGACCGGCAGGCCGCTCAACGAGCAGTACCCAATACAGGACACCTATTTGAGCCTCCCCAACGGGGCTCTGTTGAGGTTCGCCACGGCGATGTCGGGGAAGACCTCCCGCAATCCGCCGTACGTCTCGGTCCGTATACAGCCGCCGGAGCCCATATCGCCCACTAAGCTCATTAAGAACAAGACCATCTCCGCGCTGGGGCTCGCCTATTTGTGGTACCTCTTCGAGAACTTGAAGTCCATTATGATCATCGGAGGCACCGGCTCCGGCAAGACCACCCTCCTGAACGCCCTGTTGGTGTTGTTGCCCCACAAGCGCATAGCAGTGGCCGAAGAGACCCCCGAGATACGCCTCCCCAAGAGCTTCACGAACTCGGTCTTGCTGTTCACCTCGCCGCTCTACGACTACCAGAAGAACCTCCCCGGCTCCGAATCCGCGATATACCTCATAGACTTGGTCCGCTATCTGCTACGCGCAAGGCCCGATATAGTGGTAATAGGCGAGAGCCGCGGCCGCGAGATACACGAGCTGATCCAAGGCATATTGACGGGCCACGGCGGCGCCACTACCTTCCACGCAGAGGACATGGTGGAGGCCTTCATGAGGATGACCGGAGAGGCCATGGGGGTCTCGCCGGAACATATATCGGCCTTTAGCGCCGTCGCCGTCGTCAAGAAGTTCGATTGGGGCAGGCGCGTCACTTCGCTGACCGAGGTGGTCTGGCTGAGGGCCTACCCCTACCCCGCCCTCAATAGGATAAAAATAAAAGAGGAGGAGTTCGGCCTCGTGGAGGTCGGCCTGTACGACCGCAATAAGGACCTATTCACTATGGACCTAAAGAGGTCGTTCTGGCTACAAAGGCTCGGCGGCTATGAGGAGGTCATGACGCGCGCCGAGTTGCTACAAGCGCTGGCCGACAAGGGCGTCCTCGACGCCGAGGCGGTAGCCGAGGCTGTAAGGCAGTACTACAGGCTCAAGAAGAAGGCGTGATACTCTACGGAAGCCCCGAGGAGCTGGTCAAGGCCTTGCAGGAGGAAGTCGAGAAGTTGCTCTCCCTTAAAGGCCGCGACGCCCATCTAGATAAATTCATCGATATGAAACTACGTATGTTAAAAGATTGTATTGAGAAAACTAGAAAAACCACATATAATACCATTCAGATTGTCGCCCTAAATAATTGTTATATAATCGAAATATGAGCACGACGGACTTGCTCCTGGCCTTGTTTATAGCCCTCATCACGGCCTTAGGCGGCCGGCTGATTAGGGACTTGGAGGCGCTGGCGATATTCGTCGGCCTTTCTGCAATTACCGCATTCCTACTGGCGTTCCTATTGGGCGCTCCTGGCGCCGTTTTGGGCCTCGTGGGGCTCTCCGTAGCGGCCATTAAGATCATCAGAGCCCCACAAATAAAAAGGCT
>JBEULO010000151.1:0-10553 GCA_041287225.1 Thermoproteus sp. | reverse complement strand
TTGGGTGTTGTAGTAAAGCTTGAGCCCCTCTACGGTAAGGACGGGCGGCACTATTAGACTAAGCGATCCGTATAAAAACAATATTTATTGGTTGGAATAAGAGACGATGGACTTCTCCATACCTGTAGGGAGGTTTAGAGGGCTGGAAGACGCCACGTTGATAATAAGGCCGGAGGGGGCTCTGGCCGTAGGGAGGGGGCCTGGAGGCTACGACGAGGTGCCCCTCTCCCTTGAGGAGGTCAGCCCCTACGTCCTGCCCTACGCAGAGGCCTACGACGCCTTCCTCGTCGAGGTCGCCAGGGCGTTGGGGGCCGAGTACAAGCCCCCGGATGGGGCCGATTTGGGCAGGTGGCTTGAGGGGCACGTCAGAGGCCTGGAGGCGCTGGGGGCCAGATGGGCGAAAATAATAGATTCGAAAGGCCCCTTCGCCATAAGGAGGGCCGTCCCCAAGCTCTACGTGCCCTATATGGGCTCCAGCCTGACGGCGACATATTTGATATACCCCTACGAGGGCGCCGTGGTCTCGGCCGAAAATAAGGGGAGGACTATGGCCATCGGCAGCGTCGTGGTGGAGTGGGGCGGCGTGACGGTACACAAGGCGGGGCTCAGGGCTCTGCCCGGCGCGGTCCTCTTGGCCCAAGCCGCGCCCGAGCTGGCAGAGCCGCTTACAGCCATAAGGGAGGCGCTCTCGGCCCTCGTAGATAGGGTGGTCAGGCTTTCAGCCGCGCCGACTTGATTAACAAATAGCCCCACCCGGCGGGGCTCCATACCCTCTCCGCCTCTACGATCTCCACCTCCCTGCCCCTAAAGAGGGGACTCCTCACCACGAAGGTCTCGAACTCGCCGCCCTCGCCTACAGGCGAGAAGCCGTACCTCTCGCTGAGCCTCAAAAGGGCCTCCGCCCTCGCGCCGTCCACCTCAACTCCGAGCCACCTCTCGTCGAGGCCCATGGCCATGACAGCCACGATCACGAAACGCAACGCGGCGGCCTCCTCCCTCAAGAGCTCCGCCTGGTCCCTTCCCCAGAGGGGGCTTATATGGGCCAGCCCCAGCCTGGAGGCCAATTTGTCCACTCTCTCCTTTTGGTATCGAGACGCTATGGCCCCAGTCACGAGCCCCTCGGCTCCGCACTCCCTCTTGTATTTAGCCAGCGCCGCCTCTAGCTCTTCGACCTCCCTCTCCTTGACGCCAGAGACTTGGAACAAATAGTGGGGTATCCCCATGGCCTCTCCGTGGAGGAGAGCCCATCTGGCGTTCACGGCGTGGAACATATAGGAGTCCAGCCGGGCCGGCTCGGCCGTGAGGAGGCACTTCACCTCGTGGCCGGCCTCCACGGCCTTAATTATCGCATAGTGGCTGTCCTTGCCGCCCGTATATAAGGCGGTCAGCTCCACGCGATTATGACCCACTATAAAACATAACACTTCAAGAAACTACGGCCTCGCGGCGGCCGCGTTATTGTCGACTTATTTAAATAGTGCAACTAGCTCGTGGAGTGTCCGTACTTCCTCGAGCCGAATCTAGCCGGTAGTTGTATGCCTCGTAGAGGCGATCTGGACAGACTTCCGGGCCTGGGCATAAAACACGTGATAACTCTCGCCGAGGATTGGGAACTAAGAGAATATGGGGGGTGGGCCGGCCCCGATGAATATAAGACCGAGCTGGAGCTGAGAGGCATCAAGTGGCTACATTGGCCGACGCCCGACGGGAGGGCCCCCAGCAACCTACAGGCCTTGGTCAGGATAGTAGCCTCTCTGACCAGACTCGGCGGCGTTTTAGTCCACTGCGTCGGCGGGATCGGGAGGACCCCCACGACGCTTTCCGCCTATTTGGTATATAAGGGCCTCGACGCGCACGAGGCCTTGAGGAGAGTCTCCGAGGTCGTGCCCGCCATATCCATATCTGAAGAACAGTACTACGCCCTATTGGAGCTGGAGGCGCAGTTAAGGGGATGATCCACCGGCGCCTTCTTATAAAATACATGCGGCCGGACTTTCGTGGAGGTGTACGTAGGCACTAGCGGGTGGCTGTACGACTGGAACCCCGACTCTTTAGATTGGTACGTCTCCAACTCCGGCCTGAACGCAGTCGAGCTCAACGCCTCTTTCTATCGCTTCCCCTATAGGAGGCAAGTGGAGTCTTGGGCCGAAAAGGGGGCCCGCCTCCGCTGGGCGGTCAAAATACATAGATATATAACGCATGTCAAGAGGCTTAAAGAGGACTCGGTTGAAGCATGGCGCCGATTTAGGGGCGTATTCCAGCCGTTGGACCCCCACGTCGACTTCTATCTGGCCCAACTGCCGCCGAGTTTCGACAAGAGGCCGGCCCACGTGGAGAGGCTTAAGGCCTTCGTCGAGGCTTCTGGCATCAGGGGAAGGCTCGCCGTGGAGTTCAGACACGAGTCTTGGTTTGAGGAGGGGACCGTATCCCTTTGCGAGGAGCTGGGCGCGGTCGCCGTGTCGGTGGACGAGCCGGGCGTCACTTGGATAGCCTCGACGGGCGGCGTTATATATCTCAGAATGCACGGCAGATCTGCTTGGTACTCCCACGAGTATAGCAGGGAGGAGCTCGAAGAGATAGCCGATAGGATAAAGTCGCTGAGCCCCAAGAGGGCGTATGTCTTCTTCAATAACGACCACTGGATGTTGGAAAACGCGAGGGAGATGTTGCACCTCCTCGAAAGATATTAATACACGAGTCGGAAGGGGGGCATGGACTATATAAAGTTAGGTAAAACGGACATGAAGGTTTCTAGAATCGGGTTGGGCGTATGGCAGTTCGACGAATACGCCTGGGGCCCTATGGACTACGAGAGGGCCAAGGCCATTGTGGCCAAGGCGTACGAGCTCGGCATTAATTTCTTCGACACGGCGGCCGTCTACGGCAGGGGGAGGAGCGAAGAGTTCTTAGGGAGGGCCGTGAGGGAGCTCGGGCTGAGGGGCCGGGTCTACATAGCCACGAAGATACCGGGGGACTGGCATAGAAGAGTCGACGTGTTTAAATCGGTGGAGAACCAGAAGAGGAGGCTGGGCGTAGACGCCATAGATCTGATCCAGCTCCACTGGCCCTCTTGCTGGCACAACGTGCCCATATGCGAGACCATGAAGGCGCTGGAGGAGCTGGTGGAGAGAGGGCTCGTCAGATATATCGGAGTGAGCAACTACCCGCCGCAACTGCTGGAGGCCGCCCGTTGGTGCCTCTCGAAGACCGACGTAGCGACCAGCCAGAACAGATACAACCTGCTGGAGAGGGAGGCCGATAAGGAGCTCCTGCCCTATCTGAGGAGGAACGGGATAGCACTAATAGCCTGGTCCCCATTGGCTAAAGGCGCCGTGACGGGCAAATACACCGCCGACAACCTCCCGGCCTTCAACGACGTGAGGAGGAACGACCCGCTCTTCCAGCCCGACAATTTGAGGGCCGCCGAGCCTTTAATCGCCGAGGTGAAGAGGCTCTCAGCCAAATACGGCAAGACGCCGGCGCAAATAGCTCTGAACTGGATGATAAAAGACCCCCTGATATACCCCATACCGGGCGCCAAGACGCTGGAGCAAGTCGCCGAAAATGCAGGGGCCGTGGGGTGGAGCCTCTCGGACGAGGACTGGGCAGGGCTCGACAGAATAAGCAGAGAGGTCTCGGAGAAAATAGTGTACGTTACCTATTAAGGAGTAATCGCCGCCAGGACGGCCTTGGCGGTGTGGAGCCTATTCTCCGCCTGGTCCCACACCACCGACCTGGGCCCATCTATGACGTCGTCTGTGACCTCCATGCCCCTATGGGCCGGCAGGCAGTGCATAAACAGCGCCTGCGGCCCGGCGAGCTCCATGACCCGCGAGTCCACCTGGTAGGGCCTCAAGAGCTTTTCCCTCTCTTCGGCCTCCCTCTCGAAGCCCATCGACACCCAGACGTCGGTATATACGGCGTCGACGCCCTTGAGGTCCTCTAGGGACTCCGTCTGGTAGGCGCGCGCGCCGGTCCTCCCGGCGTCTTCGGTCAGTTTGGACAGATCGCCCCTCCACAACCGCCTAGGCCCCACCAGCCTCACCTCCCACCCCAATTTGGACCCCACCACGACGAGACTTGCCGCCACGTTGTTGCCGACGTCGCCCACAAAGGCCACCTTGAGCCCCTCTAGGCGCCCCTTTTTCTCCCAGAGCGTCAACGCGTCGGCGAGGGCTTGAAGCGGATGGAACTTATCGGATAGGAGGTTCACCACGGGCACCTCAGCGTATTGGGCCAGCTCCTCCAGCGACTCGTGCCTATAGACTCTAGCCGCTATCACGTGGACGTACCGCGAAAGCGTCCTGGCGGTATCGGCGACGGTCTCGCCCCTCCCCAGCTGAAGCTCTTGGGTGTTCGTCACGATTACGTTCATGCCCAACTGGTACGCGGCGACTGAAGTGGATACGCGAGTCCTGGTGGAGGGCTTTTCGAAGATCAAAATGGCGGTCTTGCCGGCGTGGATGGGCATGTAGATCTCCCCTGTGTAATATCTGGCTTTCATCTCCTTTGCGGCCTCCAAAAGGGCCCTCACCTCCTCCGGCTTATATTCCATCAACGTCAACAAGTCCCTGCCTCTAAACATAGAGGCATATATAGCCCATATAATTATATATTGCCGCCGACTGTAGGACCCGCAATAAGTTTTTATTGGGAAGCGCCGATAGGGGCGTGGACGTCGCAGTGTACGCCAGAAGGGGCCCGAGGGCCCGCTCCGTCATAAACGCCGCCTTGGATTTGGGCCTCCCCTACCTTTTAGATCTGGGCGACTACAAGTTGGACAAATCACCCTATATCCACGCGGTCGAGCTCGATTTGGAGCTGGAAGTCCCGCCGACCGCTTTAGTGCTCCCCCTTGCGGAAGACCCGTACAAGCCCGTCCTAGTGGCCGACCTCCTCAACGTGAACAAGGTAATACTGCCTCCCCCGGCCGCTATGGACGAGCTGGTCAAGACTTACGAGACAGCTGTAGAGCACGGCGTCGAGGTCGTCTGGCTCTACGGCAGGCCCCCTCTGGCGAGGCCCGGCGACGTGGAGGCCGTGGCCGAGGCGGTACACCCCAAAGCGGCCCGTATAATCTACGACGTAGTTACGGCGAAATCCAACAGGGAGATAATCAAGACCCTCGTCTCGCTACAAGGCTACATAAAATACATGTACCTCTCCAACAGGAGGGGGGCGAGGGGGCCGAGGTTGCCGCCTTTCGATCCCTCGGGCGTTATAAACTACTCCGACGTGGTCCAAGCCGCGCTTTTGCTTCAATGGGACGGACAGTACGTACTACGCGCGGCCCCTCAATATGCCGACAAGATATCGCTACAAGCCGCGATACTCAACGAGATAGGGGAGACCTACAGGAACACCGGAAGGGCCTCCAAAAAGGTGCAGAAAATGGTCGCGGAGGTCCTAAACGAGCTCTTTGCAGGAAGCGGATTAGAATAATACCCCTCGGTCTTATAAGAGGCGTCGCGTCGGGTTATATGCCCTGTAAGTCGAAGAAGAAGGCCACAGAGGCCAAGACCTCTTAGCCCAAAACCGATTTTATTTTCTCTACAACCTCCCTGGCGGTCTCCTCTTTTATTTCCTCCTTGCCGTGCCACAACAGTCTATCCCCCCAACGGGGGATCACGTGGACGTGGTAATGGAAGATCACCTGGCCGGCCTCCCTCCCAGCGTTTGTGACTATATTCACGCCCTTGGCGCCCAGCTTCTTCCATATCCTCGCGAAACGCGCCGCAACGGCGAAGGTCTTGACTACGAGCTCGTCGGGCGTGTCTATTACGCTCTCGTAGTGGGCCTTGGGGATCACCAACAGATGGCCGTACGACGCTGGGTATTTATCCAGTATTACGAGCACGTCGTCGTCCTCGTAGACCTTCCAAGCCGGCGCCTCGCCCTTTGCTATCTTGCAGAATATACAGTCCATAAAGCCCGGAGAGGTCGACAAAATAAATTTTGTTTTAGGACAACCTCCGCGTCAACTCGCCACATCGACGTTAAGATCACAGCTGGGCGGCGCGTAGCTGTCTACACAGATTAAAGCTTAAAGCGAGTACGCAAGAGGCGATATGCCCCGTCTATATCTAGTGGGGCTGGGGCTGTCGCCTCTATACATGACGGAAGCGGCCAGGAGGGCCATAGGCGACGCCCAGTGCGTCTTCGCCGATATCTACACCAGCTATTTCGACTATAAGGCTCTGGGCGTAGAGGCGAGGCCTCTAGACAGGAGGGAGCTCGAAGACAGAGGGGGCGCCGCCGTGGAGGAGTGCCTCAAGTCCGGGAGGAACGCGGCGCTTCTAGTGCCCGGAGATCCTCTAGCCGCCACGGCCCACGCCGCCTTGGTCGCATCCATGAGGGCTAAGGGGTACGAGGTGGTCGTCGTCCCCGGCGTGTCGATAATCTGCGCCGCGATGTCCGCGGCCTGTCTGTCCATATATAAACTCGGCGGCGTGGCCACAGTGACCTACCCCAGGTTGGGCGTCTACTCGTCGAGGCCCTACGAGCTCGTTAAAGACAACCTCTCCAGGGGCCTCCACACCCTCTTGCTTTTAGACATAAGGGACGACGGGGGCTTCATGCCTCCCTCCGACGCGGCGAAGATCCTCATGGAGCTCGAGGCGAGAGGGGGGGCCGGGGTCTTCTCGGGCGGGAGGCGGGTGATAGTTGCCTATAGGCTCGGCTGGCCCGACGGCGGCGTGGCGGCGGGGGCCCTCGAGGATATAGCCCGGTCGGGCCTCCCGGGGCCTGCCGTAATAATAGTGCCGGCCGCCCTAAACCCCGTGGAGGCCGAATGTATTTCCTCCCTGCCGAGGATAGGCGAGGGGCCCCGAGGCCCTTAAGGCTGGCGTCTGCCGTCCGTAGCGGCGTCCCATAAGCCTTTAAAGGTCTACGTAGCGTCTCATATGCGAGTACGTTCGCCTTTCGTAGTAGTGGTGGGACATGTGGACGTGGGGAAGACTCTGCTCCTAGACAAAATTAGAGGTACCGCCGTAGCCTATAGGGAGCCCGGCATGATCACACAACATATAGGCATGTCGTTCGTGCCCTGGCAGGCAGTCGAGAAGTTCGCAGGCCCCCTTGTGGATAGGCTCAGGCTGAGAGGCCGCATTTGGATACCCGGCTTTTTGTTTATAGATACGCCGGGCCATGCGGCCTTTGCGAACCTCCGCAAGAGAGGCGGCTCTGTGGCCGATTTGGCAGTGCTCGTCGTCGACATCACATCCGGCCTGGAGGACCAGGGCGTCGAGTCGTTGAAGTTGATACAGAGCAGGGGAGTGCCTTTCGTCATAGCGGCCAACAAGCTCGACAGGATATACGGCTGGCAGTCGGAGCCCAATAGGCCCTTCCTCCTCGCCGCTGAGAAACAGGAATGGCACGCCATAGCCAACCTGGAGGAACAAATAGGCAAGCTCATAGACCAGCTCTCGCGCCTAGGCGTAGAGGCGGACCGCTACGATAGGGTCAGGGACTTCGCAACACAAGTGCCGATAGTCCCCACGAGCGCGGTGACCGGGGAGGGCGTGGCCGACCTCTTGTTGGTGCTGGCGGGGGTGTCCCAGAGGTTCGTCTCTAAGGAGAGGCTGACTGTGGGCGACGGACCTGCTAGGGGGGTCGTCATGGAGGTCAGAGAGGAGAGGGGACTGGGCGCCGTGGCCGACGCCATAATTTACGACGGCGTCTTGCGGAGAGGCGACACCATAGTCACTGCAAGCCTCCAGGGCCCCGTGGCCGTGAAGGTCAAAATGCTCATAGTGCCGAAGCCGCTCGACGAGATGAGGGACCCGGAGGACAGATATAAGTACGTAGATGCGGTGGAGGCGGCGGCCGGCGTGAGGATCGTGGGGGAGGGGCTCGAGGGGGTGGTGCCAGGCGCCCCCCTCATAGTGCCCGCCGGGCCTTTAGAGGAGGCCTTGAGGGCTGTAGGCGAGGAGATATCGGCGGTGAGGATAGAATCGGATAGAGAGGGCGTCGTGGCCAAGGCCGACACCTTCGGCACGCTGGAGAGCATGGTCCTCTTCCTAAAACAGTCCAACATACTTGTGAGGAGGGCCGACGTGGGGCCGCCTTCACATAAAGACGTAGTGGAGGCAGTGCTCTCTAAGAGGAGGGACCCGGCCTACGGGGCCATACTGGCCTTCAACGTGAAGGTCCCGCCCGAAGTCGAGAAGGAGGCCCAGTCGAGCGGCGTCAAGATAATTAGGGGGGAGATACTCTATAAAGTAGTCGACGAGTATTTGCGTTGGGCCGGCGAGCTTAAGGCCAAGGCCCTAGAGGCCGTCTTGTCGCAGTTGGTGAGGCCCGGCGTCGTGCAGTTGATGCCCGGCTATGTCTTTAGGAGGAGAGACCCCGTAATTGTCGGAGTCAGAGTCGTAAAGGGCACCATAAAGCCCGGCTACGCCTTAGTGAGGCCCGACGGGAGGGAGGTGGGGAGGATCATGCAGATACAGAAGCACGGAAGTCCCGTACAGGAGGCGAAGGTCGGCGACGAGGTCGCGATATCTATAGCCGGCGACGTGATGGTGGGGAGGCAGATAAAAGAGGGCGATACGCTCTACGTGCACATACCGGAGGACCACTTCAAACAGTGGCTTCTGCAATACAAGTCGCAGTTGAGGGGCGACGAGAGGGAGGCCCTAGACGAATACGCGCAGGCCCGTAGGTCTTGGCGTAAATAATTTCGGCATTAAGCTAAAAAACCCCATACGTGCAAGTCGTCATGTTGGGGGATTTAGCGCTCGGCGCGGTTTTCCTCATATGGATATTATTTCTCTCGGGTTATATAGCCAAAAAGCTCTACGAGCGTTGGGTCTCTAGAGGGATGGCGCCCATGCGCGCCGTATATTTCAACAGGAAGATCATACATATACTCGCCGGCGGCCTCGTGGCCGTATTTCTGCCCTACTTCTCCTCGTGGGTCGTCCCCGTCGCCATGGCCCTGCTCCTGAGCGCCTTCTTGTACGTGCCGAGGAGGACCGGCAGACTCATGTATTGGTTCCAAACGCCCGACAACGCCTACGAGATACACTTCACGCTCTCGTGGGCGTTTATAGTCTTCGTCACGTGGGCCCTCTTAGACGCGTTAAATATAGGGATAGCGTCGATACTCTTTATGGCCTTTGGGGACGCCGTAACGGGCATAGTGAGGAACGCCCTATTCGGGCGGAGGACCAAGTCGTGGTGGGGAAATCTGGCCATGGCCTTGGTCTCGATACCCATAGGCTATATCTACGTCGGACCTCTAGGCGCGCTGGCGGGCGCAACCGCCAGCGTGGTGGAGCACTTCGAATGGCCGCCTGTAGATGACAACATCACCGTGCCTCTAGTCTCCTTCGCCATAATGTTGCTTTCTAGGCTGATGGCGTAAACTATATATACCAATAATGATGGCGCCTCGTGCCGACCTTTAAGGTCGTAGTCTCGGACCCCCTAAGCGGTAAGGCCAGACAGTTCGAAGTAAAGGACCCAGGAGCCCAGAGGTTCATAGGCCTCAAGATAGGCGAGGCCATAGACGCCTCCGTGTTGCCCGACCTAAAAGCGCCACAAGGCGCCAAGTTGTTGCTGACAGGCGGGAGCGGCATAGAGGGCGCGCCCATGGTGTCAGGAGTCCCCGGCCAGGTGAAGAAATACGCTATACTCTCAAGTCCGCCGGGCTATAGGCCCAAGAAGGAGGGCGAGAGGCAAAAGAAGCTTGTCAGGGGGAACACGGTCTCGGACCAAATAGTCCAGATAAATACGGTGTTGGTATATCCAGAGGGCTATAAAGGCCCGCCTGTAATAGCGCTGGGCGAGAAGGAACTCGCCAAGCTTACAGGCCAGCAACAACAAGGCGCGGAGCAACAGGCCTAGCGCCTCCGAGAGGTCCTAGTCACCATCTTGTGGTGTTCGTCTTTGACCCCCCTTAAGGCGGAGCAAGTATGCCAGCCCACTACCTCCACCTCTACGGACCTGGCCCTTAGTTTTTCCAACAACAGGTCGGCGAGCCACTCAGTGAACTCCTCCTGCATTATGGGCCTCGCCGCCGCCCATTTTATCAGCCTGATGACCTTGCTCAAGCCCGGCACGCCGGCCTCTCCCGGCTCGTAGGCCACCGAGATCTTCATAATTATGGGCAACATGTGGTGCTCGCAGAGGCCCACGGCCCTCACCCCCCTTATCTCAACTACGCCTTTATACCTAGTGGGGAAGAAGACCACCTCTGGGGGAGGCTCTCTAAGCCCTCTAGTGAGCTCCGCGAGGGCCGACGCGAACCTCCTAGGCGTGTCCTTAGTGCCGGGCGCGTTTAGGTCCACCCCCAACTCCTTCAGCAGGGCGCGCGCCGGCTCTTCTAGGGACTGCATGCGCCCGGCTCCTGCCGGCCTTTAAATGTTATGCCGCCGGGCGACCTCTCTCCTTTATGGTGGTAAGTTTATAAGTCAGCAATAATGAAGACATATGGTGGAGGCGTTTGTGTTCATAAACACCGACATAGGGGCGGAGGACGAAGTCCTCGAGGCTCTGTCCAAAATGCCCGAGGTTAAAGAGGCCATGATCGTATACGGCCCCTACGACCTCGT
>JBEULO010000150.1:0-10581 GCA_041287225.1 Thermoproteus sp. | reverse complement strand
ATAGGGCTGAAATATTCAAGGCCGATGTGTCTAAGAGGGCCGAGGTGAAGGCCATGGTGGAAGAGGTCGTCAAGACTTTCGGCGGGATCGACGTAGTGGTCAACAACGCCGGCATTATGGAGCTGATGCCTTTCGACCAGCTGGACGAAGAGCGCTTCGACAAGATGTGGGCGGTCAACGTCAAGGGGCCTATCTACGTGACGTTGGAGGCCTTGCCCCACCTCAAGAAGTCCAGAGGGGCTGTTGTCAACGTGGCCTCTATAGCCGGGTTGGGGACTGCGCTTGCCAATACTACCTACTACGCGGTGACTAAAGCCGCGTTGATCGCATTGACGAGGAGGCTCGCCTTCGATTTGGCGCCTTTTGGGATTAGGGTCAACGCCGTGGCGCCGAGCTGGATAGAGACCGACCTGACTACTAGAGGTAGGACGCACGAGGAGGTGGAGAGGGCCAAGGCCGATATAATCAACAGGACGGCGCTTCGGGCGTTAGCAACGCCTGAAGATATCGCAAAGGCCGTGGCGTTTTTGGCGTCGGACGAGGCTAGATTCATCACGGGGCAGGTGCTGGTAGTTGACGGCGGCAGGCTGGATTATCTGACTCATGGCATATAGGCGCGTGTTGATCGTAGCGGCGGCAATAACGCTTATCGCCGTTTTTCTGCTATCCAGTTGGGAGGCGCCCCCGAACGACCCCTTTACGGAGACGGCGAGGGTCCTGCTTGACGGAAGGCCTTATGTGGTGTACCTAGCCGATACTCCCGCCAAATGGGCTAGAGGCTATATGAACGCGACCTCCTACGACCCAAGGGGAGTAGGGTCGGTCGGTATGCTCTTCCTGTTCGATAAAAACGCGACGTGGTGCTTCTGGATGCACGACACATATATCGAGCTCAAGATAATATGGGTGGAAGGGACTAGGGCGACTAAGTCCGTAGTCGCCGAGCCGCTCAACGATACCGCCGTATGCGGATACGGCGATAAGGCGCTCGAGATAGATCCCAATATTTCAACGCCGAGTTTTATATATGTCGAGAAGTAGGAGAAATATATAAATAACGGGATGTATATAGCGGCGTGGTCCTCGTCGACATGGCCGAATTAGCTCTCGGAGTCCTTCTGACAGTTTCCGCCGGCCTCCTCGTGGAGCAACTCGTATACCACTTCGGGGCTAAGCTCGGCAGATCTATTGCAGGCGTGGCGATGACGGTAGCCCCCATAATTACTTCAAGCCCCGAGCTCGCAGTGTTCCTCATAGCGCTTCTCGAGGGCAAGGCGGATGTGGCGTGGGCGTCAATAGTGGCGCAGCCCTTCATGGCCTCGACTATCATCTATCCTGCCGTAGTGGCCTCGGCGCTGGCCGCCTGGGCGCTCCGCAAAAGGGCGACGCGCCTGCCCCATGTACATAGATATATCGCAGTCCCTCTTCTGGTCTTCACGTTGCCTCTAATCCCCGTCCTAGCCCTACATCCAGAACGATACGGGCTCTACGGCAGGATTTACGGGATAGCGCTCTTGGCGATATATTTCGTCTATGCGAGTAGGGCTCTGAACGTGGGGCGGACCGGGCTCGTGGAGGCCCCGCGCCTATATTTAAGGAACAGTGCGCTCCAAACTGCAACAGCCATAGCGGCCATGTATATAGGTAGCGAGTTGTTGGTCAGAGGAATAGCGGGCGTCGGCCGCTCGTTGGGCCTCGACGAGGCGGCGCTCGCCGTGGTGTTAATACCGATAGCCACGGTGCTGCCCGAATCTATAACCGGCATAATCTTCGTGGTTAAGGGCAAAGACGACGAGGGGATAGGGGCTATTGTGGGCGAAAAGGCGCTTTATAGCACTTTCTATCCCGGCGTGGCCATGGCGGCTGGCATCTACTCGTTGGACCCCGTGACGGCATCGGCGCTAATTATCGCAGTAGTTATCTCGCTCCTCGAGGCCGCCGCTGTATGGCGGGGCTATTTCGGCTTGACGGCGCCGTTAGGTCTAGCAGGGTATTTGTGGTATGTCGCGTCCTTCCTCTAACATCATACAGACGATATTAGAAGCGTCGGACCTCCGCCGAGCCGTCGCGACTAGAGGCGGGAGGTTAGGCCGGGTCAGAGCGGTGGCTGTAGGCAAGGGCTCTATCGCCATGTTGAGCGGGCTAAGCGAAATAGCCGAGATTATAGACGGCATAGCCGTATCGCCTGTGGCTGGGCCTACCCCTAGGGGGGTCAAGTTGATGTTGTCGGACCACCCTGTGCCGACTAGGAGGAGCTTCGAGGCCGGCAGGGCGGTGCTGGACTACGTGAACTCGTTAAGTAGGGGGGAGACCTTGGTGTTATTGGTCTCAGGCGGCGCCTCGAGCTTGATGGAAGTGCCGCTAGTGCCCGAAGACGAGTTCCTAGAGGCGTGGCGCGTGTTGTTGAAGGGAGGTCTCGACATCCACGAGCTGAACACAATAAGGAAGAGGCTTTCGGCCATAAAGGGCGGCAGGTTGGGCTACATCGTAGCGAGCAGAGGCGTGGATGTGGTAAACCTAATAGCGAGCGACGTGCCTTGCGACGACCCCTCGGACGTGGGCTCCGGCCCTGGAGTGCCCGATAGGACTACTCCGGACGAGGCGTATCTCTACCTAAAAGTGAGGGGCTTGTGGGACCTACTGCCCGGCTCCGTCAAGTCCCTACTGGCGTCGAGCAGAGGCGTTAAGGACACTCCGTCCGAATTCCCCCATAGGGTAGTCGTAGTTGCGAGAAACGCAGACGTGTTGGAGGCGGTGAGGAGGACTGCGGGGGGCCGTATAATCACTTCATGTCTAGTCGGCGAGGCGCGCGAGCTGGGGAGGGCCGTGGCCTATATGGCCAGAGAGCAAGAGGTCCCGATAATTCTCGGAGGGGAGCCCACAGTGACTGTGAGGGGCAACGGGAGGGGCGGCAGGACCAGCGAATTCGCCCTGTCTTTCGCCCTATCGTCGTTCGGCGACGTGGCGGCGCTTGCAGTGGCTACAGACGGCGTGGACGGGAACACCGGGGCGGCGGGAGTTTGGGCCGATCCGGGCCTTCTTGCCGATATTGCGTCGTTGGGGCTGGACGTAGGGAGGCTCTTCCGTGAGAACAACACCTTCGAGCCGTTCGAGGCCACGGGCCGCGTAGTGAAGACAGGCCCCACTGGCTCCAATTTGAACTTGGTGTTTTATATAGACCGGTGGAGCCGCCTCAAGGGCCTCTTAGGCGGAGGCCAAATAGAGGAACGGGAAGTATAGGGCCATATTTATCGCCGTGATCAGAGCGCCTCTTTTGGAGAATTCGCCGAAGCTCATCGTGGCCGAGTATTTGCTCTCAACTACCTCCAAGATTATGATATTAGAGGCGGCTCCCAATAGGGTCAAATTGCCGGCGATAGTCGCGGCCGAGGCTAGAGTCAGCCAAGCCCACCCGTCGTGGGGGCCGTACCCCAGAGACTTCATGTACTGTATGAACAGCTCCGTAAATGGCACGTTCGAAAGGGCTTGGCTGAACAGAAGCGACTCGGCCGTAATTGCGCCTATGTCTGCCAAGACGCCTCTCCTTTCGGGCATCAAGACGCCTACAGCTGGTTGGAGCAGACCGCTGTTCCAAACGCCCTTCATGGTTACGAACATGGTGATGAAGAAGACTATAGTGCCCCAGTTCACTCCCTCTAGCACCCTCCTGGGCTCCGAGGAGAACATATACACAGCTGCAGCTACGACGAAGGGGATAAAGCCGATGTTGTCGACGTGTGGGAGGCCCAAGAGGGTCAATACGTCGTTTATGAGCAATGCTGATATAACCGCCAAGAGGGCGCCGCCTGCCAGATAGGCGTCGCGTCTGTTCCTTATGAACTCGCCGGGCACGAACGCAACAGATAGGCGCCGTGTAGGCACGCGGTACCACCGCGCTATTAGTTGTGGGAGCACTAGGAGGTTTATAATCGTGGGGATAGATAGGTACTCCAAAAAGGCCAGCAACGGCGTGGCCATGCCGGACTGGACCGCTATGAGCACGTTTTGGGGGTTTCCAATTGGAGACATGACGGAACCTATAGTCACAGAGAACGCCAAGAGCAACACCAACGGCTCGAGCTCTATGCCCGAAATTCTAGCCGCCGTCGCGACGATAGGAGGGCCCATTAGGGCCACGGCGTCGTTTACGGTAAACGCCGACAGCAGGCCGAAGAGGAGCGATAAGACTGTCAAGAGGGCCCTCGTGGAGTTTACCCTATTGAGGAACCAATACGCTACGGCATCTAGAAGGCCCGAGGACTCGGCCATGGAGACTATCGAGAACATGCCAATTAGGAACAAAATGACGTCGAGGTTTATGGCCGAGCCCAACTCGTCGAAGGGCACCAAGCCTCCGGCCGCCACGATGAACGAGGAAAACGCCATGACAGACCACGCCGGCACCTTCGGGAATTTGGACTTAACGGCGAGCCCGCCGATCAAAACGGCCAGCGCAATTGAGGCGACTGCCTCCTTGTAGAGGCCCATGGGGCTTCGGCGAGCTCGATTATTTAAACGTATGGAGCGGCTGTTTTAGCTGTACGTTTAAAGGTAATTGGAAATGCCTTGTCGCCTGCCCCGAATAGTATAAAATAAAAATTTAAAAAGGAAGGCCGACGGCGGGTTGATATGAAGAAGGCTTTGGTCGTTAATTTCGGCGGCCAGTACGCCCACTTGATAGCCCGTCGCCTCAGGGAGGCCGGCCTTTATGCCGTGCTGGTGGAGCCCGAAGGCGTCATGGACGCCCTCAAGGACCCAGATGTGGCCGCTTTGGTGTTGTCGGGAGGCCCTAAGAGCGTGTTGGAGGGAGGACCGGCCCTGCCCGTAGAGGCGCTGAAGGCCGATGTGCCGATACTGGGCATATGTTACGGCCACCAACTTCTGGCTAAGACTCTAGGCGGCAGGGTCGAAAGGGGGCCTGGGGAGTACGGAAACACCAAGGTTAGGATAACTAAGAGGGATCCCCTCCTCGAAGGCTTCGACGAGGAGGAAGTGGTGTGGATGAGCCATTCCGACTATGTCGCCGAGCCCCCTCCGGGCTTTGAAGTCTTGGCGGTATCGGAGAGGGGCTACATCGCCGCGATGAAATCGGCCGGGCGGCCCGTATACGGGGTCCAGTTCCACCCAGAGGTCTCACATACGGCTAAAGGCAGGGCGCTCTTTAAGAACTTCGTGGAGAGGATAGTAGGAGTAGAGCAGTCGCAGAGGTGGGACCCCGCGTCGCAAGTGCCCAAGCTGGTGGAGGAAATAAGGAGGGCTGTGGGGCCTCGGGAGAAGGTGCTCGTGGCTGTGAGCGGGGGCGTCGACAGCACGGTCACCGCCGTGTTGGCGTTCAAGGCCGTGGGCGACCGCGCAGTGCCGATATTTATAGACCACGGACTCTTTAGGGAGGGGGAGCCGCAGGAGGTGTTGTCCATGTTGAGGGGCGTCGGCCTCGACGTGGTCTACGTCGATGCGTCCGAGAGGTTTTTAGCCAGACTGGAGGGCGTGGCCGACTGCGAACTGCGCCGGAAGATCATAGGCGAGACTTTCGCCGAGGTCTTCATGGAGGTCGCGAGGAGGATAGACGGAGCGGCCTGGCTGGCCCAGGGGACGTTGTACCCCGACGTGATAGAGAGCGGGGCCGTCAAGGGCGCCGACAAGATTAAAAGTCACCACAACGTCGCCGGCTTGCCGCAATGGCTGGGGCTCAAGGTGTTGGAGCCTCTGAGGGATTTCTACAAGGACGAGGTGAGGGCTATCGCCAGGGCGTTGGGCCTGCCAGACGAGCTGGCGCGTAGGCATCCATTCCCCGGCCCCGGGCTTGCCGTCAGGATAATGGGGCGCTTCACCAAGAGGAAGCTGGACATAGCGAGGAGGGCCACGCGTATAGTCGAAGAGGAGCTGAAGAGGGCCGGCATATATTACGACGTATGGCAAGCCTTCGCCGCGGTGGGCGACGACGTATGGGTGGGAGTGAAGGGGGACGCCAGGGCCGAGGGCCATGTGGTTATCGTGAGGGTCGTCCAGAGCGAGGACGCCATGACTGCAGACTGGCCCGTGCTCGACAGGGAGGTCCTCTCCAGGATTTCTAACAGGATAACTTCAGAGATCCCCGAAGTCGCCATGGTGGCATATGCCGTGACGCCCAAGCCGCCGGCGACTATAGAGCCCTGTTAGTATTCAAAGTCCTTTACGCAAGAGAGGTCGCCTCTATATAGGGCGTAGCCGACCACAACGCCATCGAAGCCCGCGCCCTTCAATACGTCCAAGTGGGAACAGTTTGAGACCCCGCCCGCGTAATATACCTTATCCGCCACGTCCCTCAAAGCCTTTACAGATGCGAGCAGAGGCCCCTCGCCGGTCCCCTCGACGTCGATTGAGGTGTATACAACTGCAGGCAGGTCGAGCCCCCTCAGCCTCTCGACCGCCTCTTCGAATTTCAAGAGGCGTTTAGTCCATCCACTACCCATCACATATCCGTCTAGGACGTCTAGGGAGACCACTAGGCTCCCATATAGCCTCAAGGCCTCTCTGAACAAGCCCCAGTTGGTGAAAGGCAACGTGCTCACCACGGCGTAGTCGCATGCATCCAACGCCCGCCCTATAGACTCGAGGGATCTGAGCCCTCCGCCTAACTGGCAGAGGCCCTCAAGCTCTTTAGAGATGGAAAGAGCTATGTCTATATTTATGAGGGCCCCCGTCTCGGCGCCATCGAGGTCGACTATATGTACTAAAGGCGCTTTTGAGAAACGCCTAGCCAGCTCCAGCGGGTCGCCCATGAAGACGTACTTGCCTCTCTCCCCTCTAACCCTCTTGACGGCCTTGCCGCCTTCTAGGTCTATAGAGGGGATTATCAGCACTCCGTTTAAAAATCCTCGACTAATATGTTCTCCGCGTGATGTAAGTCTCGGGGAGCCAGATAGATGATGCCGCGGTTATCCGGCTGATCACTTAGTCGTCATAGGCCTTTCTGAGGGGGCAAGCGCCTGCCTAAGCGCCAAGCCCAAAGCCTTGTGGGCCACCTCTATCATGTGATGGGGGTCCTCTCCGGATACCCTTATGTGGATAGTGGCTTTAGACTCAGATGCGAGGGACCTGACGAAATGTTTAAACATATATGTGGGGTACCCGCCGATCACTACGCGGGGCAGTCTGGCTCTTACCAGCCAGAACGGCCTCCCGCCGAGGTCCACCGAGGCGACTGCCTCTGCTTCGTCCATGGGGACCACCGCCCATCCATATCGAGCTATAGAGCGCCTATCGCCTATCAGCTCCGAAATGGCCATGCCCAAGGCGAGCCCCACGTCTTCTATCACGTGGTGCCCCTCGTCGAGTTCTCTTAACACGACGGCCTCGACCCTGCCGCCCAGGCCTGCGTAGTGGAGCAGGGTCTCGACCATATGGGTCAGAAAAGGCACGGGCGTCGAGACGGAGGCCGGGCCTCCTCTGGACAGCTCCACCGACACCCTAGTCTCCTTGGTCTCTCTGATCATAAATAGGCCCCTGTTTGGGATATATATCCCCTTTGTTCTATCTATCGTGACTGCGGTGAGGATAATCCCCTGTTTGGATGTAGACGGGAGGCGTGGGGTCGTCGTCAAGGGCGTGAACTTCCAAGGGCTTAGGGAGGTGGGCGACCCAGTCGAGCTGGCCCTCCGTTACGACGAGGAGGGCGCCGACGAGCTGGTAGTACTGGACATAACTGCAAGCGTCGAGGACAGGCCGACCTTCTTGAAAGTAGTAAAAGACGTCGCTACTTCAGTCTCGATCCCCGTCACGATAGGAGGAGGCGTGAGGTCTCTAGAAGATGCCGATAAGTTGTTCAAGGCGGGAGCCGACAAGGTGTCGGTCAATACGGCGGCCGTCAGGAGGCCCGAGTTGGTCTCGGAGCTGGCGGAACAATACGGCTCTCAATCCACGGTGGTGGCCATAGACGCCAAAAGGGTCGGCGACGGGTATAAAGTCTATATAAGAGGGGGCAACATCCAGACCGATCTAGATGCTATCAAATGGGCCGCCGAGGCGGTCTCTCTGGGGGCTGGGGAGCTCCTCATCACCTCCATAGATAGAGACGGGACGAGGCTCGGCTACGACTTGGAGCTGATAAGGGCCGTATATGGAGCCGCAAAGGTGCCCATAATAGCGTCTGGAGGCGCAGGCGAATACGCCCACTTCTACGAGGCGGCGCTCGCTGGCGCCGACGGGCTCCTGGCGGCCAGCCTCTTCCATTTCCGTGTAGTTGAGATTAGGAGGTTGAAGGAATATCTGGCATCTCGCGGCATCGAGGTCCGTCTCGACAACTAAGCGCTATGTATTACGTATATTAACATCATTTTTATAGAAAGTAATAATAAACATATATATTTATTCATATCGACAGACGTACTCTTCTATTTTTAGCTATAGTTCCAGTATAAGATTTTAAAGGCAGGAGATCTATGGCCATATGCGCGACGTCTGGATCGTGGGCTATGCGAGGACGCCTATAGGTAAATTCGGCGGCGCCCTCAAGGACGTCAAGACGGCCCATCTGGCCGCTTTCGCCATAAAGAAGGCCCTAGAGAGAATAGGCCTCGATGGGAAGCTAGTAGAAGAGGTAATTATAGGCTCTACGCTACAAGGCGGACAGGGGCAGAGCCTTGCCAGACAGGCGGCGCTATATGCCGGCCTCCCCGTCTCCACTAGCGCTTATACTGTCAATAGGGTCTGTTCGTCGGGGATGCAGGCAGTTATCGACGCCTATAGGGAAATCGCGCTTGGAGATGCCGATATAGTGGTCGCCGGCGGCGCCGAGTCTATGTCCACAGCGCCGTTGGCGTTCCCCTCGGAGGCCAGATGGGGCGTGAAGCACCTCATAGGCAGGTCGCAGAGCCTCGTGGACCTCATGGTCTACGACGGCTTGATGGACCCCACCAACGGGCTCCTTATGGGCGAGGAGGCCGAGATGGTGGCTAGGGAGTGGGGCATCGCTAGGCAGGAGCTGGACCAAGTGGCCTATGAGAGCCACATGAGGGCCTGGAGGGCCACGGAGAGCAAATGGTTCTTGGACTTAGAGCCCATAGAGGAAAATCTAGGCGGGGTCCCCGTAAAGCTGGATAGAGACGAGGGGATAAGGCCGGACACCAATTTGGAGAAGCTGGCCAAATTGAAGCCGGCCTTTAGGCCGGACGGCCTTCTGACCGCTGGCACTTCGAGCCAGCTTTCAGACGGCGCGGCGGCGTTGGTCTTGGCCTCCGCCGAAAAGGCCAAAGAGCTCGGTTTGAAGCCTGTGGCTAGAATACTCGGCTACTCCTGGCATATGGTCGAGCCTTGGCGTTTCGTCGAGGCCCCCGTATATGCGGTGGAGAAGCTATTAAAGAAGTTGAACGCGAGCCTCGACCAGTTCGACTATTTCGAAAACAACGAGGCGTTTGCGGTAAATAACGTCTTGTTCAACAGGGCGCTCCACATCCCGTACGATAGGCTCAACGTATTCGGCGGCGCTATAGCTCTGGGCCATCCCCTCGGCGCATCTGGCGCGCGTATAATTACAACGCTGATATCAGTCCTAAAGGTGAGAGGAGGCAAGCGGGGAATAGCTTCGCTCTGCCACGGCACAGGCGGCGGCACGGCCGTGGCCATAGAGATGTTATAAATTTCGATCTGAGCTCTCCGCGTGGCCGGTCTAGTCGAGGCGTTATTGAGGCTAGAGCCCGCCAGGCTTGAGGCCGACTACCGCTCGCGGGAGTCTCCAAGAGACTATATAGAGCCCCCTCTAGCTGTAAGGCTTGACGGCGTGAATTTCGGCACGGTCCTTTCGGACCTGCCCGGGCCGCGGAACAGAGGAGTCCATAACGCCCTTAAAATAGCGGCGGCGGATCTGGCGAGCTCCAACGGGGCGGACCTCGCCTATATTGTAAGCGACGAGGTGAACTTGGTGTTTAGGGCCACGGCGCCCTACAGGGGCCGAGTCCTGAAGCTCATAAGCGTGCTTGCGTCGAGCCTTTCGGCGAAGGTATCTATGCTACTCGACAGGCCCCTACGTTTCGACGCCAGAGTCGTCAAGCTGTACGACGACAAAGACGCCGCCCGTTACATAGCGTATAGGGCCAGAGTGGGCCTCAATAACTACGCCATATCTATAGCCAGGCTGAAGGGCCTCGTCGACTCGTCGACGCCGCCGATAGGCGAGATTTTGAAGTCGCTGAGGGGGGAAGACCTATCTCTAGGGTGGGGCACCCTTTTGCTCAAAGAGAGGCGGTGGCTTGAAGTCGACATATGCGAGTTCCTGGCGGGCTACGGCCTATGTTGATGTTTCCGGCTTGGAGGCCTTGGCGCGCCCTAATAGGCGGCGAGGCGAAATAGATATAGGTATTACCGACAGGTTCCATTGTGTTGAGGGGGATTATGGCGAGTTTTTACGCCGCGTTTAGGACCCTGGCGAGGTCTTACGGCTCTGCTGTATTTGTTTCTATACTGCCCCCTCTGTTGTCGTCCCTACTGCTTGCCGGCGGCTGGCTGCTCTCCGGCAGGATAGATCTGGATAAATACCTCTATCAACTCGTCGGGTCGTCTCTTTTGGTCCTAGTCCAAATAGCCGTAGGCGAAGTTGTATGGACT